>NC_010511.1:5717500-5907500 GCF_000019365.1 Methylobacterium sp. 4-46
AGCCTTGAGTCGGACCCGGGAGGGCTGCTATCCGGCGTCTGCAACGCCTACCAAAGGAATGGGGCCATGCGGGTCGCGATGGTTGGGTCCGGCTATGTCGGGCTGGTCTCGGGGGCCTGTTTCGCCGATTTCGGCCACGCGGTCGTCTGCGTCGACAAGGAT
This sequence comes from Methylobacterium sp. 4-46, assembly GCF_000019365.1. Classification (GTDB taxonomy): domain Bacteria; phylum Pseudomonadota; class Alphaproteobacteria; order Rhizobiales; family Beijerinckiaceae; genus Methylobacterium. Next base: position 5,717,663 of record NC_010511.1, read on the forward strand.
CCCGACAAGATCGCCGCACTCAACGCCGGCCGCATCCCGATCTTCGAGCCCGGCCTCGACGCCCTGGTGGCCGAGAACGTCCGCCAGGGCCGCCTCTCCTTCACCACCGACCTCGCCCAGGGCGTCGCGGGCGCCGACGCCGTCTTCATCGCCGTCGGCACCCCCTCGCGCCGCGGCGACGGCTTCGCCGACCTCACCTACGTGCATCAGGCGGCCCGCGACATCGCCCGAGCCCTCGACGGCTACGCGGTCGTGGTGACGAAATCGACCGTCCCGGTCGGCACCGGCGACGAGGTCGAGCGCATCATCCGCGAGACCCGGCCCGAGGCCGATTTCGCCGTGGTCTCCAACCCGGAATTCCTGCGCGAGGGCGCCGCCATCGCGGATTTCAAGCGGCCCGACCGCATCGTCATCGGGGCCGAGGAGCCCCGCGCGGCCGAGGTGATCAGCGAGCTCTACCGCCCGCTCTACCTCAACCAGGCCCCCATCCTGGTCACCTCCCGGCGCACCGCCGAGCTCACCAAGTACGCGGCCAACGCCTTCCTGGCCACCAAGATCACCTTCATCAACGAGATGGCGGACCTGTGCGAGAGGGTCGGGGCCGACGTGCAGCAGGTGGCGCGCGGAATCGGGCTCGACAACCGCATCGGCGCGAAGTTCCTGCATGCCGGCCCGGGCTACGGCGGCTCGTGCTTCCCCAAGGATACGCTGGCGCTGGTCAAGACGGCGCAGGATGCGGGCAGCCCGGTGCGCCTCGTCGAGACCGTGGTGGCGGTCAACGACCAGCGCAAGCGCGCGATGGCGCGCAAGGTGGTGGCGGCCTGCGGGGGCTCGGTGCGGGGCAGGACGATCGCGGTGCTGGGTCTGACCTTCAAGCCCAACACCGACGACATGCGCGACGCGCCCTCGCTCTCGATCATCGCGGGGCTGCAGGATGCCGGGGCGCGGGTGCGGGCCTACGACCCGGAGGGGATGGAGCAGGCGCGCCCGCTTCTCACGGACGTGGATTACGCGAGCGACCCCTACGGCTGCGCCGACGGCGCGGACGCGCTGGTGCTGGTGACCGAGTGGGACGCGTTCCGGGCGCTCGACCTCGCGCGGCTGCGCGGGGTGATGGCGGTGCCGGTGCTGGTGGACCTGCGCAACGTCTACCGGCCGGAGGACGCGCGCAAGCACGGCTTTTCCTACACCAGCGTCGGACGGGCCGGGCAGCCGCTCCCCGCCTGACCCGGCCGGGGCGGCGGCCCCCGCTCACACGGCGACGACCGTGCGGGGATCGAAGGTCCCGCCCTCGACCGGATTGGCCACGCAGCGCGTGCCGTAGAGGGCGAGGTCGTGGCCGGCATGGAAATGGCCGGAGACCCAGAGCGCCGGGCGATGGGCGGGCGCGAGGTCGGCCAGCACCGTCGTGGCGTAGAAGGCTGGCACCCACCAGGGCACGCCCGGCGCGTCGCGGTAGCGGTCGGCGGCCTCGGCGATCGGCGGGTGATGGGTGACCGCGACGGTCGGCCCCGCATGCGGCCGCGCGAGGGCGGCCGCCAGCAGGGCGCGGTCCCGCGCGTGGGCCTCCATCGCCGCGGCGGGCGTCCAGGCCGCCCCGTCCGCGAGCCGAATCGCCCGGAACTCGCGCGAGCCGGTGAGCGGGTCGGTCATGCGCGCCGCCGCGTAGGCGGCCGGGTCGGCGGGCCGGCCCGGCGCGTCGGGGGCGAGCCAGCGCCCGGCCAGCGCCCAGTCGCTCCACAGGGTCGCGCCCACGAAGCGCACGCCCGCGATCACCGCGGCCTCCCCGGCCCGCAGCAGCGCGATGCGGGTCCGCCCGGCCGCGGCGTTGATCCGCTCCACCTCGGCGGCGAGGGCGGCGAGGAGCGCCGGGGCGGTGCGCGGATCGCCCGCCGGGGCGTAGTGCTCATGGTTGCCGGGCACCAGCACCGCGGGGCGCTCCCCCGCGAGGCCGAGCAGCACCGCGAGCCCCCGCTCCGGCTGACCCTCCCAGACGTCCCCCGCGCAGACGAGCACGTCGAAGGGCTCCGCCGGGGGCGGGATGGCGGCGGGGTCGCGCCGCTCCAGGTGCAGGTCGGAGAGCACGAACAGGCGCAGCGGCCCGGGCGCGTCGTCGGCGGTGGCGTGGCGCGGCATCGCGTGGCTCCGTCGCGGGATCGGGCCGCGTCTATGCCCCGCGCCCGACCGCCGCGCCAAGCCCGCCGCACCAAGCCCGCGGCGGCGGGCCCGGCCCCGACCTTCGGGCACTGGATTCGGGTCGGATCCTGTGCGAGGCCGCAGCGGGCGCAAACCTTGCGCGAGTGGGAGAGACGCCGATGCTGCCCGAACTGCGCGTTCTGTACTTCGAGGATCTCGCCGTCGGGATGTCCGAGACGCTGTCGAAGACGATCTCGTCCTCCGACGTGGTCGGCTTCGCGGAGATCACCGGCGATCGCAACCCGATCCACCTCTCCGAGCACTTCGCCGCCCGCACGCCGTTCGGCACCCGCATCGCCCACGGCCTCTACACGGCCGGGTTGATCTCGGCCGTGCTCGGCACGCGCCTCCCCGGGCCGGGGGCGGTCTACATCAGCCAGAGCCTGAACTTTCGCGCGCCCGTGCGCATCGGCGACACGGTCGAGGTCACGGTCGAGGTGGCCGAGCTCGTCCCCGAGCGCCGCCGCGCCCGGCTCACCTGCACCTGCAGCGTCGGCGGCGAGACCGTGCTGGACGGCGAGGCGCTCGTGAAGGTGCCGACCCGGGCCGAGGCCGATCCGCTCGCGGCCCGCGCCAAGGGCTGACCGGCGCGAGCCGACCGCGTGCCCGAGCCCATCCCGATCGAGGATCCGGCCGACCCGCGGCTCAGCGCCTTCGCGGCGATCCGCGAGCGCGACCTCGTCGGGCGCCGGGGCCGCTTCGTCGCCGAGGGCGAGGTGGTGCTGCGGGTCCTGCTCTCGGGCCGCGCCCGGTTCCGGATCGAGTCGGTCCTGCTCTCGCCCGAGCGCCTGGCCTCCCTGCGGCCGGCCCTCGCCGCCTTGACCGACGCCCCGGTCTACCTCGCGCCGCGCGCGGTGATGAGCGCGCTCGCCGGCTTCCCGATCCACCGCGGCGTGCTGGCGATCGGGCGATCGGGCGAGACCCCGCCGGCCGAGTCGCTGGTGCCGCCGGGGCCCGCCCTGCTGCTCGGGCTGGTGGGCCTTGCCAACCACGACAATGTCGGGGGGCTGTTCCGCAACGCCGCCGCCTTCGGGGCCGACGCGGTGCTGCTCGACGCGGCCACCTGCGACCCTCTCTACCGCAAGGCGATCCGGGTCTCGGCCGGCACCTGCCTGACCCTTCCCTTCGCCCGGCTGCCGGACGGCGAGGCCCTGCTCGCCCTCTGCGAGCGGCACGGGATCGTGCCGCTGGCCCTCACCCCCGGCGGCGGGGAGGAGATCGCGCAGCTGCCGCCCCTCCCCCGCGCGATGCTCCTGCTCGGCACCGAGGGGACCGGGCTCCCGGACGCCCTGATGGCGCGGGCCCGGCGGGTGCGGATCGCGATGGCGCCGGGCGTCGATTCGCTCAACGTGGCGGCGGCGGGAGCGGTGGCGCTGCACCGGATCGCGGCGCCGCGCCTCTCCGGTCCCTGACGGGCCTCACACGACATCCGACGGATTGCGTCGCCGTGCGGATGTCGGCCGCGCTCACGCGCCGCGCGGGCTTGGCATCCGCTGTCCGGACGTGATTGTCCGGACAGCGGATCACCGCCCCGGCAGCGCCTCCGGGACGGTCTCGGCGTCGGCGGCGTCGCCGTAGACCGCCTCGCGGATCAGCCGCTCGGTGGTCTCCTCGAAGAAGGCCAGCATCTCCTCGTGCAGGGCGGTGAACTGCGCCCAGACCACCGCGTCGAAGACGGAGCGCGGGGCCCGCACCATCACGGTGGTGCGGCGCTGGCGCGGATAGCGGTAGGGGCGCAGGCCGTAGCGCCGGCACAGGGCGATGAGCAGCCGGGCCGACCACGCGTCCGGCACCGTGAGCTTCAGCTCGATGGGCGGCTCCGCCCGCGCGGTCTCGGCGAGCCGCACCCGCAGCCGCCGCACCGCCGCCTCGGCGGCATCCCGCTCGCCGGAGGTGGCCGCCCCCGCGAACAGGCTCTCGGCCTTGCGCAGCCGCTCGCGCAGCCTCTCCTCGATGTCCATCGCCGCCCCGCCGGTCCCCGGAGGCGATGATGCGCCCCGGCCACTGGCGCGCAATCCTGTCACGCCCCCAGCATGCGCGACAAAGAGCGGCAATTGCCGCGCTCGTCCGGCGCGCCAAACTAGGCCGTAGGGGAAACGGCCGGTGCATCCGGACCAGACGCTCAGGAGCGAAGGATTGCTTCAGCCGCGTGAAGGCTACCGCACCCTGTCGGGGCGGCGTGCGGTGGTGGTGGGGGCGGGGCCGGGCGGACTCGCGGTGGCGCTGCTCCTCGCCCGGGAGGGCGTCCACGTCACCGTCGTGGAGAAGGACGACTGCGTCGGCGGGCGCACCCGCACCGTGACGGCGCCGGGCGGCTACCGATTCGACATCGGGCCGACCTTCTTCCTCTACCCGCGCATCCTCGCCGACATCTTCGCCTCCTGCGGCGAGCGGCTGGAGGACCACGTCCGGCTGGAGCGGCTCGATCCGCTCTACCACCTCGTCTTCGAGGGCGGCGGCGAGATCCGCGCCACCTCGGACGTAACCCGGCTCCAGGCCGAGATCGCCCGCATGGCGCCGGCCGACGCCGCCAACGTGCCGCGCTACCTCGCGGACAACCGCGCCAAGCTCGAGGCCTTCCGGCCGGTGCTGGAACAGCCCTTCGACAGCCTGCGCAGCCTGGTCTCGGCGCCGATGCTGAGGGCGCTGCCGCTCCTGCGCCCGCACGCCACCGTGGACCGCGACCTGCAGCGCTACTTCGCCGACCCGCGGGTGCGCCTCGCCTTCTCGTTCCAGACCAAGTACCTCGGGATGTCGCCGTTCCGCTGCCCGAGCCTGTTCACCATCCTGAGCTTCCTCGAATACGAGCACGGGGTCTTCCATCCCGTGGGCGGCTGCGGCGCGGTCTCGGAGGCGATGGCGGGGCTCGCCCGGCGGCTCGGCGTCGACATCCGCCTGGGCACCGCCGTCGACCGGGTGCTGTTCGAGGGAGACCGCGCGGTCGGGGTCGAGGCCGGGGGCGAGCGCCTGCCGGCCGATTCGGTGGTGGTGAACGGCGATTTCGCCAAGGTGGTGCGCGCCCTGGTGCCCGAGCGGCACCGGCCGCGCTGGCGCGACGCCAAGCTCGACCGGGCGCGCCTCTCCTGCTCGACCTTCATGCTCTATCTGGGCCTGGAGGGGCGGATGCCGGAGGGCCTCGGCCACCACACGATCCTGCTCGCCGAGGAGTACCGGCGCAACATCGCGGAGATCTCGACCGGTATCCTGCCGCGCCAGCCCTCGCTCTACGTGCAGCATGCCGGCTTCACGGATGGCGGCATGGCGCCGCCCGGCCATACCAGCCTCTACGTGCTGGTCCCGGTGCCGAACCTGCGCGCCGACATCGACTGGGCGACGGTGCGGCCCCAGTATCGCCGCCTCGTCCTCGACCGGCTGAAGCTGCTCGGCCTGACCGACATCGAGCGGCGCATCCGCTACGAGCGCATCGTCGATCCGACCGACTGGCGCGACGCGTTCGCGGTCAACGAGGGGGCGACGTTCAACCTGTCGCACGATCTCGGGCAGATGCTGTATTTCCGGCCGCACAACCGCTTCGGCCGCGGCCTGTACCTGGTCGGCGGCGGCACCCATCCGGGCTCGGGCCTGCCGGTGATCTACGAGGGCGCGCGCATCACCGCCCGGCTCCTGCTGGAGGACCTCGCCCGGCAGGGCCGGCGCTCCCTGCCCGACCTCGCGCCGCCGCTCGAAGTCGCGCCGAGCGGGAAGGCGACGTGAGGGCGGGCGCGCCGCGCGCGGCCCTCGCCGCCCTGCTCGCGGCCCTCGTCCTGCCGTCGGGGGGCGCGGCCGCGGCCGAGCTCACGGTGGACGTCGAGGGGGTGCAGCCGGGGGCCGGGGAGGTCTACGTCGCCCTGTGCACCGGCGGGCTCTCGGAGGGCTCGTGCCGCATCGGCCAGAACGCTCCGGCGCGGGCGCCCGCCCTGCGCTTCGCCTTCACGCAGGTGCCGCCCGGGACCTACGCGGTCGCGGTGTTCCAGGACCTCGACGGCGACGGGCGGCTCGCCCGCACCCCGCTCGGCCTGCCGCGCGAGCCCTACGGCTTCTCGAACGGGGCGGGCCGCGGTGGCCGGCCGGATTTCGCCGCGGCGGCCTTCCCGCTGGCCGAGCCGGGGGCGGCGATCCGCGTGCGGCTGCAGCGGGCGCTGCCGGCGGCGCGGTGATCATCGGGGGGGCAGCGCCCGCCTTGGGGCATGGCCGCGGAATGGGGTAGCCTGGACCCGTGGAGGGCACCATGGCCGACGCGGCTCACCGATTCCCGGCGCTGACGATCGCCGACTACGACGCGTTCGTGGCGGCGCAACGCGACGAGCGCGAGTGGGAACTCGTCGCCGGCGAATTCGTGATGATGAGCAACCCGACGGAGGATCACGAGCAGATCGCCGGGAATATCGGGGCCTCTCTCAAGCTCGCCATGGATGCCGCAGGATGCCGCAGCTATCAGGGCGGCATGCGCGTGCAGCGCTCCGACGACGGACGCGGCCGCGACAAGACCAGGCCCGACATCGTCGTCCGATTGGGGCCGCGCCAGAACCAGACCTACGTGACCGATCCCCTCGTCGTGGTGGAGGTGCTGTCGCCCTCGACGATGGACCACGACTGCGGCGGCAAGCTCGCGTTCCACAAGTCGCTGCCCACCCTGCGGCACCTCGCGCTGGTCTACCAGGACCAGATGCGCGTCGAACATTATCAGCGCACCGAGGAGGGTTGGCGCCTGGAGGTGCTGATCACGCCGCAGGACGTGCTGCGCTTCGACGCGGTCGATTTCGAGATCGACCTCGACCGGATCTATTTCGGCGTGCCGGTGTCGCGGCCGCTCGCCCGGAGCGGGCCGGATCTCCGAGCCGCACGCGCCGACGCGCAGACCGCTTCGGCGCCGGACGCAACGCCGGGACGCCCCCTCGGTGGAATGGCCGCGGGCGTGTCCGGCGAGGGGTGACCGCGCCGCGGCTCCGGGTCGCCCGCGCCGTGCGGGACGCGGCTGGCGAACCCGACGCCGTTGCCGGGCCGTCCATCCGTCCGGAGAACCGGCGCTCGCGCCTCCCGGACCTTTCTAGACCATGCCGAGGGCCTGCATGTAGAGTTCGAGGATCGCCTCCTCCTCCTGGCGCTCCTCGTGGTCGCGCTTGCGGATCGAGATGATCTTGCGCAGGACCTTGGTATCGAAGCCGTTCGCCTTGGCCTCGGCGTAGACGTCCTTGATGTCGCCCGCCAGCCCGGCCTTCTCTTCCTCCAGGCGCTCGATGCGCTCGATGATGCTCTTGAGCTGGTCGGCGGCGACCGACGAGTTGTCGACCGCGAGCACGGGGGATGCAGCCATGGCTCGAATTCCTCTGCCGGATCGGCGCTCCGCGAGGCGCGCCCTCGCCAGGGTTGATAGTCTCTCAACCTTACCGAGTTCTTGCCGCGGGCTCGCCCGGCCGGGGCCGGGCGAGGCGCCTCAATGCCCCGGGTTGCGCGCCGAAAAGGCGGCCTGCTGCTCGGCGCTCGCCTCCTTCTGGTGCTTGGCCTTCCATTCCTCGTAGGGCATGCCGTAGACCTGCTCCCGGCTCTCGTCCTTGCTGAGGGGCAGGCCGCGGGCATCCGCCTCCTCCTTCATCCAGTTCGACAGGCAGTTGCGGCAGAAGCCGGCGAGGTTCATCAGGTCGATGTTCTGCACGTCGGTGCGCCCCCGCAGGTGCGCCACGAGCCGGCGGAACACCGCGGCTTCGAGTTCGGTGCGGGCGGTCTCGTCGATCTGCGTCATGTCCCGGATCCCTGGCGGCGTGGCCCTCGCGGCGGGATGTAGGCGCGCCGGGCCCGCCGCCCAAGCCCATCCGGCGATCCGCCATCGGCGCAGGGAACGTCCCGCGGCGTCGCGGCGGGCTCCGAGGCGCCGTCGAAGGCCGTGCCGGGATCGCGGGAGGCGTCCGGGGCGCGGGCCGCCGGGCCGTCGCCGCGCCCCGCATCGCCTCACCGGGCGATCAGCGGCGCCAGCAGCCGGGCGAAGCGCCCGGCCCATTCCGCCTGGCCCGCCTCGTCGGCGATCAGGTCCTGGCGGATCTCGATGAGGGCGTTCGGCAGGCCCCGCGCGCCGGCGTGGCGGTCGAGCGTGTCGCCCGGCAGGCCCCCCGCGTAGGGCTCGTTGTCGCCGACCGTCAGCCCGGCCGGGTCCGCCCGCAGACCGTCGAGGAGCGGCCGCGCGACGCGCCCGTCGCGCCCGTCCCACAGGATCCCGACCTGCCAGGGGCGCGGCACCCCGCGCCAGGCCGGCGTGAAGCTGTGCACCGCGACCAGGGCGGGTGGGCGCCCCGCATCGCGCCCGGCCGCCACCGCCGCCGCGATGGCCCGGTCGTAGGGGTCGTAGAAGCGGGCGATCCGGGCTGCGACGCCCTCCGGCGTGATCCGGGCGTTGCCCGGCACCACGGTGCCGTCGGAGAGGCGCATGACCAGGGTCGGGTCGTCGCGGCCCCGGTTCGGATCGATGATCAGGCGCGAGAAGGTGGTGAGCAGCGCCGGCGCCCCGAGGCGGCGGCTGAGCGCGCGCGTCACCGCGGCGGCGCCGATGTCGTAGCCGATGTGCCGCTCGAAATGCGGGGCGTCGAGCCCGAGGGAGCCGAGATCCTCCGGCACGGCGTTCGAGGCGTGGTCGCAGAGGAGGATGAGCCCGCAGGCGGCATCCCCCGCAAGGCTCTCGACGGGCTGGCTCGGGACGGGATCGGGCATGGCGGCTCGGGGCGGTGGCGGGAAGGCGCGCGCGCTGCCGCGACCGGTACCACCCCTCGGGCCCGACCTCCATCCTCTCGCGTGTCCGCCGGGGGGAATGCGCGCGGAGCGCGGCGGGGTTGAGCCGCGGCCCGTTTCGGGCGATGCCCGGACCGGAACGCGCGGAGGGCGCGCGGGGTTGGCCGCGATCGGGCCGGATCGGCCTCGGGGAGACGGACGATGACGCACAACCGGCGGGACGCTCTCCGGGTCACGGCCGCCGCGGCGCTCGGCGCGGCGTCGGGATCGGCTGCCGCGCAGGATTCCGCCGCGCCGCTGTTTCCCCTGCCGCAGGCGCGCCTGCCGATCGCCGGCATGGCCGAGGTGTTCCCGGTGCGCCGGGTCTACTGCATCGGCCGCAACTACGCCGCCCATGCCCGCGAGATGGGCTCGGATCCGGCCCGCGAGCCGCCCTTCTTCTTCCAGAAGCCGGCCGACGCGGTCCAGATCGTGCCCGCCGGGGCGGTCGTCGATCACCCCTACCCGTCCCTGACCCGGAACTACCACCACGAGATCGAACTCGTCGCCGCGCTGCGATCGGGCGGGCGCAACCTGTCGAAGGAGAGCGCCCTCGACCACGTCTTCGGCTACGCGGTCGGGCTCGACATGACCCGGCGCGACCTCCAGCGCGGCATGGGCGACCAGAAGAAACCGTGGGAGATCGGCAAGAGCTTCGATCGCTCGGCGCCGATCGGGCCGCTCCACCCGGTCGCCGCGGTCGGGCACCTCACGCGCGGCGCGATCCGGCTCACGGTCAATGGACAGGTCAGGCAGGAGGCCGACCTGTCGCAGATGATCTGGTCGGTCGCCGAGCAGATCGCCCACCTGTCGGAGGCGTTCGAGCTCAAGGCCGGGGACCTGATCTATTCCGGCACACCGGAGAATGTCGGGCCGGTGGTGCCGGGCGACCTGCTGGTCGGCCGCGTCGCGGGCCTGCCCGAGCTCTCGATCCGCATCGTCGACGGCGCGCGCTGAGGCGCCGGGAGCGGACGGCGGACCCCCTCCCCCAAAAGAGCCGAGCCCCCTTCGTCGCCCGCGGCCCCGCCGCCAGGGTGACGGGCGCGCCGACATGCCATAGTGCTTCGCGGACCCCGTTCCGGCCGGAGCCCCTCGCCCGATGACCTGCCCCTCCCCCGATCTCGCCGCGGCCGCGCGGACGGCGCCCCCGGGCGCCGGGCCGGGCGCGGCGGAGGGCACGGCGGAGGGCGCGGGCCTGGCGGTCGCGGCCCTGTTCCTCGGCGCCCTCGCCATGGGCGTGTCGCCGATCCTGGTGCGGCTCGTCAGCCCCGAGGTCGGGCCCTTCGCCAGCGCCTTCTGGCGCGTCGCCCTGGCGCTGCCCGCCCTCTACGGCTGGATGCGCGCCGAGGAGGCGGGCCGCCCGCGCCTGCGCCGCCAGGCCCTCGCCCCGGCCGCCCTCCTGGCCGGCCTCGCCTTCACGGGCGATCTCGTCTTCTGGCACCGGGCGATCCTCGGCACCACGGTGGCGAACGCCACCTTCTTCGCCACCACCGCCCCGGTCTTCGTCCTGCTCTTCGCCTGGCTCGGCCTCGGCCGCCGCCCGGCGCGGGCGACCCTGGCGGGCCTCGCCCTCTGCCTCGCCGGGGGCGCCGCCCTCGTCGGGCAATCGATCCGGATCGATCCCGGGCGACTCGCCGGAGACCGGGACGGCGTGCTGACGGCCGTCTTCTTCGGCCTCTACTTCCTCGCCGTCGAGCGCGCCCGGGCGCGGGGGCTCGGCGCCGCCCGCGTCACCTTCGTGGCCTCCGCGGTCACCGCCGCGCTGCTCCTCGGCGTCGTGCTCCTCGCCGAGACGCGGCCCATCCTGCCCCGCTCGCCGGGCGCCGCCGCCGGCCTCGTCGCCCTGGCGCTGCTCAGCCACGCCGCCGGCCAGGGGCTGCTCTCCGTCGCCCTCGGGCGGCTGTCCTCCGCCTTCTCCTCGCTGGTGATCTTCCTCGAGGCGGTGGCGGCGGCGGCCCTCGGCTGGGTCGTCCTCGGCGAGGCCCTGAGCGGGCCGCAAGTGCTGGGCGGCGGCCTCATCCTCATCGGCATCGCGGTCGCCCGCCCCCGGGACCGCCGACCGCCTCCGCCACGATGACGCAGAACGAGCGAGGATCCGCCCCGTGACCGCCTCCCCCTCCCCCGCCGACGCGCGCCGCGCGCTGCTGCTGCGTCTCCTCGACGACGCCGTCACGGCGGCCCATCCCCGCGGCTGCCTGGTGCCCGAGCTGCCGCCGCCGCCCGCCGGCCGCCTGATCATCCTGGGCGCCGGCAAGGCGGGGGCCAGCATGGCGGCGGTGGCCGAGCGGCATTACCGCGAGGCCCACGGCCTCGGCCCCGACCGGCTCCTCGGCCAGGCCGTGGCGCGCCACGGCTACGGCGAGCCCGCCGGCCTGATCGCGGTGGTGGAGGCCGGCCACCCGGTGCCGGACCAGGCGGGGATCGACGCCACCCGCCGCAGCCTCGCCCTCGCGGCCTCCGCGGGCCCGGACGACCTCGTGCTGGTGCTGCTCTCCGGCGGCGGCTCGGCGAACTGGATCGCGCCCGCGGGCGACCTGACGCTCGCCGAGAAGCAGGGGATCACCAAGGCGCTCCTGCGCTCGGGCGCCGCGATCGACGAGATCAACTGCGTCCGCAAGCACCTCTCGCGCATCAAGGGCGGGCGCCTCGCCCTGGCGGCCCGCAAGGCCGGCAAGCTGCTGACGCTGGCGATCTCCGACGTGCCCCGGGACGACCCCGCGGTGATCGCCTCCGGCCCGACCGTGCCCGATCCCTCGACCCTGGCCGAGGCCCGCGCGATCTGCGAGCGGCGCGGCATCCCGCTGCCGCCTGCCGCGGCGGCGCTCCTCGCCGATCCGGCCAACGAGAGCCCCAAGCCCGGGGACCCGCTCTTCGCCCGCAGCGAGTACCGCATCATCGCCCGGCCGATCGACGCCCTGCGGGCCGCCGCGGCCGCCGCGCAGGAGGCGGGCTACGAACCCGTGATGCTGGGCGCCGACCTGGAGGGCGAGGCGCGCGAGGTCGCGGCCGAGCACGCGGCGCTCGCCCGCCGGATGGCCGCGGAGGGGCGCAGGGTCGCGCTGATCTCCGGCGGCGAACTCACCGTGACGATCCGCGGCGAGGGCCAGGGCGGGCCGAACCAGGAATACATGCTGGCCATGGCGGTCGCCCTCGACGGGGCGCCCGGCATCGCCGGCCTCTCGGCCGATACCGACGGCACCGATGGCGGGCGCGGCGAGGCCACCGACCCGGCGGGCGCCATCGTGGACGAGACGACCCTCGCCCGTGCGGCCGCGCTGGGGCTGGACCCGCGGGCCAGTCTGGCCGAGAACGACTCGACCCCGTTCTTCGACCGGCTCGGCGACCTCGTCCGGCCCGGGCCGACGCGCACCAACGTCAATGATTGCCGCATCATCCTGGTGGGATAGGACGACCCGCACGACGGCCCTGGGGGCCGCCGCGCTGCTTCTCGGCGCGGCGCCCGCCCGCGCGGACCTGCGCATGTGCAACATGACCGGCAGCCGCGTCGGCGTCGCCCTCGGCTACCGGGATGCCGGGGGCTGGGTCACGGAGGGCTGGTGGAACCTCTCCGGCAAGGCCTGCGAGACCCTGCTCAAGGGGGCGCTCGCCGCCCGCTACTACTACGTCTTCGCGGTCGATTACGACCGCGGCGGCGAGTGGAGCGGCCGCTCCCTGATGTGCACCCGCGACCGCGAATTCACCATCCGGGGCGTCGAGGATTGCCTCGCCCGCGGCTTCGACCGCAACGGCTTCTTCGAGGTCGACACGGGCGAGCAGAAGAGCTGGACCATCCAGCTCACCGATCCGGGGCGGCCCGGGGCGGGGCCGTGAGCGGCGCCTCCCCATAACGGCCGGGGAGGCGCCCGGCGCGGAACTGGTATACTTGCGCCTCGCCGGGCCGGCCGCGTCGCGCCCGCCGGCGCCCAGGGGACACTCCCCGCCGCCCCGCCCGCACCTTCTCCGGACCTGCCATGAAGCGCGCCCGCCGCACCAAGATCGTCGCCACCCTCGGCCCGGCCTCCGAGGATCCGGAGGTGATCGAGAAGCTGTTCGAGGCCGGGGCCGACGTCTTCCGCCTCAACATGAGCCACCTGCCCCGCGAGCGGCTGGCCGAGCGCGTCGCCGTCATCCGCTCGATCGAGCAGCGCCTGCGCCGCCCCATCGCCATCCTGCTCGACCTGCAGGGGCCCAAGCTCCGGGTCGGCAAGTTCGCGGGCGACGCCGCGATCCTGGAGAAGGGCCAGAGCTTCGTGCTGGACGGCGAGGAGGCGCTGGGCGACGCGACCCGGGTCCACCTGCCGCATCCCGAGATCCTCTCCTCCCTGGAGCCCGGCCACACGGTCCTCATCGACGACGGCAAGCTGCGCCTCCAGGTCGTCGAGGTGGCGCCCCGGCGGGCCGTCACCCGCGTCCTCGTCGGCGGGCGCATCTCGAACCGCAAGGGCGTCTCGCTGCCCGACACCACCATCCCGGTCGCCGCCATGACCGAGAAGGACCACCTCGACCTGGAAGCCGGGCTCGCCGCCAACATCGACTGGATCGCCGTCTCCTTCGTGCAGCGGCCCGAGGACGTGGCCGAGGTGAAGGAGATCGCCGGACACCGCGCCCTGGTGATGGCCAAGATCGAGAAGCCCCAGGCGCTCGCCCATCTCGACGGGATCATGGAGGTGTCGGACGGGCTGATGGTCGCCCGCGGCGACCTCGGCGTCGAGATGCCCCTGGAACAGGTGCCGGGCGTGCAGAAGCGCATCACCCGCGGGGCGCGCCGCCTCGGCAAGCCCGTCGTGGTCGCGACCCAGATGCTCGAATCGATGATCAGCGCCCCGGTCCCGACCCGCGCCGAGGTCTCGGACGTCGCCACCGCGGTCTACGAGGGGGCCGATGCCGTGATGCTCTCCGCCGAGAGCGCCTCGGGCAGTTTCCCGGTCGAGTCCGTCGCCACCATGAACCGCATCGCCGAGCAGGTGGAGCGGGACGCGATCTACTGGTCGATCATCGCCGCGCAGCGCTCCGTGCCGGAGGCCACCGCCTCCGACGCCATCGCGCTCGCCGCCCACCAGATCGTCGACACGCTCGGCCTCGACGCCATCATGGCCTGGACCGCCTCCGGCTCGACGGCTCTGCGCCTCGCCCGCGCCCGCCCCAACGCCTCGGTGATCGCGCTCACCCCCAAGCGCGAGACCGCGCGGCGCCTCGCCATGGCCTGGGGCACCCACCCAATCGTCACCAACGACGCCAGCGACATCGACGACATGTCGTTCCGCGCCTGCAAATTCGCCGTGCGCGAGCGCTTCGCCAAGGTCGGCGACCGGGTCATCGTCGTGGCGGGCCTGCCCTTCGGCACGCCCGGCGCCACCAACCTGATCCGCATCGCGCAGGTGACCCGCGAGCACGCGGCCAAGGCCTGAGCAGGGGCCGCCCCGGGCGGGGGAACCCCGCCCCTCCGGGCGCCCCGCCTAATCCGCCGCGACCCGGCCGCGCGCCGCCACCGCCTCGATCTCGGCGACCACCGCGTCGGTCGCCGTGTAGTGGAGCATGTGGCCGATGCCCGGCAGCACCACCAGCCGCGCCCCGGGCACCGCGCGCGCCATCGGCTCGGCATGGACCGGGGTGCGCACGACCGGGTCGGCGTCGCCGGCCACGATCGTGGTCGGCACCGCGATCTCCGGGTAGCGCGGGCTCTGGGCCGCCAGGAAGCCGTACAGGCCGTCGAGATCCTGCAGGTTCGCCAGGAAGGTGGCGGGCCGCAGCACCAGCGGCACGCGCGCCTCGTCGACGTAGCCCGGCGGCAGCGGGTCCGGGCGGAACACCGCCGCGGCGAAGCGGTCGAGATAGCTCAGCCCGAGGGGCGCCGCGACCGTGTGGGTGGCGAGCGCCAGGAGCGCCCGGCCCGGCACCGACCGGTACCAGCCCGCATAGCCCGGCACCGCGCCGCCCGGCCAGGGATAGAGGGCGGGGGCGAGGAGGACGAGGCCGGAGACCCGCTCCGGATGGTCGAGGGCGAGCGTCGCCGCGAGCGCGCCGGACCAGGAATGGCCGACGATCGTGGCCGGGCCCACCGCCAGCGCCCCGAGCGCCTCGGCGATCAGCCGGGCCTGCACGGCCGGCGAGGCGGCGGCGCTCCCGGCGATGCGGTCGCTCCAGCCGAAGCCCGGCCGGTCGAAGGCGAGCACCCGGAACCCGTCCCCGGCGAGCCGCCGGCCGAAGGCCTGCATCGGGTCCATGCCGTTGGCGGAGGCGCCGTGCAGGAGCACCACGGTGCCGCGGCTCGGGCGCCCCTCCCCCGGGCCGGCCTCCAGCACCGCGAGCGCGCCGCCGGCCAGGGCGACGCGCCGGCCGGCGGGCGGGTAGCGCGCCTCCACCTGCCGGGTGATGAACCAGGTCGCGGCGAAGCCGGCGGCGAGCAGGGCTGCGACGATGGCCAGCAGCGCACCGACCAGCCCGATCAGCACGCGGCGCACCCGCGTCCGGCGCCGCCCGTCATCGCCGGGACGCATGCGGCGCGACCCATCGGCGCCCCGCACGCCCGCGCGACGCCGCACTTCGCGTCGCGACGCGGTCGACCGATGCTCGGATCACAGGTCGCGGCCGTCGATGGCGGGGGCGAGGTGCTCGATCGCCTCGCGCAGCTTGCCCATCCGGGGATAGATCGCCTCGGCCCTCCGGAAGGCCGCGAGCGCCCGCTCCTTGTCGTCGCTCGCCATGTAGAGGTGGGCGAGCGCCGACCACGCCTCGAAGTGCCGCGGCTCCAGCTGCAGCGCCCGGTGCAGGTCGGCGAGCGCGCTCGCCTGATCGTCGAGGAGGTAGAAGGCGGTCGCGCGCCGGCTCCAGCCCTCGGCCCAGCCGGGTTCGAGGGTCACGACGCGGTCGAGGAGTTCGACCGCGAGCGCGGCGTCCTTGTCCTTCAGGGCCTGCCCGGCGCGGCTGGCCAGCAGGTCGACCGTGTCGCTGCCGGAGCGGTCGAGGCGGCGCTCGATGAGCTGCGCGACGCCGCGCGCCTCCGCGTCGTCCTTGGCGGCCTTCAGCCGGGCGAAGAGATCGTCGAGGGTGGCGGGCGGGCGGGGCGCCTCCTTGGCCGGGGCGCCGGGCTCGGGCGGAGCCGCAGCCACTGCGCCGGCCGGCGCGAGCCCGCAGAGGAGGAAGGCCGAGAGGCAAGTCGCGAGAACGGGGCGCTGCATGACGCCATGCTCCGGCGCCGGGGCCGGATGGTCAACGCGATGGCTTGCCGCGGCCTCTCCGAGGCCGTGCGCCTCTCCGAGGCCGGCGCTCTCCGGGCCGTGCGGCCCCGCCCGGAGGCGGGGCCGGCAGGACGCTCAGCCCTGGCGGGCCTTGTAGCGCTTCTGGGTCTTGTTGATGACGTAGACGCGGCCCTTGCGGCGCACGAGCTGGTTGTCGCGATGCCGGCCGCGCAGCGACTTCAGCGAATTGCGGATCTTCATCGGTCTGGTCTCACGGTGACGCGCCGGCTCCGGCCGGCCGCGGTATCGAGGGGTGACGGATTCGCGGCGCGGCCCGAGACCAAGCGCCAAGGCCGGGCGACGCGTGGCGCCGTCCGGCGAGGGCTGCCTGTGTACCGGCAGGGGGCGGAAAGTCAATCCGCCCCGGCCGCCGCAGCGGCATTTTCGGCCAGCGTCGCGGCGCGTTCAGGCCGCGCGGGCGGTCTCCAGGAAGCTCGCGATGTCGCTGCGCAGCCGGGAGAGCTGGCGGTCGAGGGTGTCGCGCGCCTGCTCGACCTCCAGGGCCGCCGCCGCGGCGCGGGCCGTGCGGTCGCGCAGCGTGGCGGTGCTGCCGACCGCGACCTGCGCGTGCGAGGCGGTCTGGTGGACGTTCTGGGCGATTTCGGAGGTCACCGCCGTCTGCTCCTCGACCGCGGAGGCGATGGCGGTGGCGATGGTGCTCACCTCGCCGATGATGCGCACGACGTCCTCGATGGTCGACGCGCTGCGCCGCGTCGCCTCCTGGATGGCGCCGATGCGCGTCCCGATATCGGTCGTCGCCTTGGCGGTCTGCCCGGCGAGGCTCTTCACCTCGGCGGCGACGACCGCGAAGCCGCGGCCCGCCTCGCCGGCCCGCGCCGCCTCGATCGTGGCGTTGAGCGCCAGCAGGTTCGTCTGCTCGGCGATCTGGCTGATCAGGTCGATCACCTGCCCGATGGCGTGGGCCTGCTCGGCGAGGCCCGACACGGTCTCCTCGGTGGAGCGGGCGCTGTCGACCGCCCGGCGGGCCACCTCCGCGGAGCGGCCGGCCTGCTCGCCGATCTCCCGGATCGAGGCGGCGAGCTCCTCGGCCGCCGCCGCGCCCGACTGCATGTTCGACGCGGTCTGGCTCGCGGCGCCCGTCATCTCGTCGGCGAGGCTGCTGGCCTCCGCGGCGGTCGTCGTCAGGGTGTCGGCGTTGCGCGCCAGCGCGGCGCCAGCCTCGGCCGAGACGGAGAGGCTCGACGTCACCGCCCCCGAGAAATGCGCGATCGCCCCGGCCAGCGCCTCGCCCTTGCGCTGCCGCTCCTCCAGGAGCACGTCCTGATAGACCGAGATGGCGAAGTCCATGTCGAGCATCACCGCCTTGTTGAGGGCGGCGATCCGCGCCGGCAGGCCGCCGCGCCCCAGGAGCCCGGCCCGCTCGACCAGGACTTGCACCAGGGCGTTCAGCACGAAGGCGTAGCCGCCGATGTACCAGCGCGGCTCCAGGCCGATCTTGTGGTGGACGCGCCCGATCCGCCGGATGCTGTCCACGTAGCCGGCGTCGAAGCGCCCGCTGAACAGCTGCTCCCAATGCGCCGACTGGGCCGCGACGAGGCGCGTCTGCTGCGTCCCGATCATCCCGGCGAGGTGCGGCGTCCGCAGCATCTTGTCGTAGAAACGCGCCATGATCCGCGGCAATTCGGGGGCGATCGCCGGCCACAGTCGCGGCAGCATCGCCGCCGTGGCGGCGTCGATCTCGAGAAACGTCAGGCGACCGTCCAAATCGGCATCGCTCCGCACAGCGAAACCCTCCCCTTTCCGCTCAACTTGAACGAACCTGCCACCGGTTCATTAACGATCCATGTCTGCCGCGCCGGTAGGGCCGGGATGGACTGGATGTGTTGGCAGCGCAGCCAGAAGGCGGCAACGGAGAACAGTCTAGTAGATTGTCTTTGTCAGCAAGTGCAGAATCTGACCCTTCGGAATAGAGGTGCGATCTGCTCCATCGGGATGGCGGGCGGGTGCGGGAGGAGCCGGGGGGGCCGACGCGCAGGCGTCCTCGCCAGCGCCGCGCGGGCGCCCTCGCCAGCGCCGCAATCCTGTGCTGAAAGGGCGCTCCCGCACCCTCAGCAGGCTCACCGATCGATGCTCCGCCGCCTCTACGAGTGGATCCTCGCGCTCGCCGCGCGCCCCTCCGCGCCCTACGCGCTCGGGGCGGTCTCCTTCGCGGAGAGTTCCTTCTTCCCGATCCCGCCGGACGTGATGCTGGTGCCGATGGTGGTCAGCCGGCCGGACCGGGCCTGGACCTACGCGCTCGTCGCGACGCTGACCTCGGTGGTGGGGGGGCTCGCGGGCTACGCCATCGGGGCGCTCCTGTACGATTCCCTCGGCCAGTGGCTGTTCAAGCTCTACGGGCTGTCCCAGGGTGCCGAGGCCTTCCGCGAGGCCTATGCCCGGCACGGCCACTGGGTGATCCTGCTCAAGGGCCTCACCCCGATCCCCTACAAGCTCGTCACCATCACGTCGGGCTTCGCGGGCTACGACCTGTTCTGGTTCACGCTCCTGTCCCTGCTGACCCGGGGCGCACGGTTCTTCATCCTGGCCGGGCTGGTGAGCCGCTACGGCGTCGGGATCCGCGCGGTGCTCGACCGGCACCTGAACGCGGTGGCCGCCACGGTCGTGGCGGTCGGCGTGATCGGCTTCGTCGGCTTCCGCTACCTGTTCTGAGGACGAATCCATGTCCGAAGGAGGATCCATGTCCGGGGACGGCGCGGCGGCGCTCGCCGCGAGGCTCACCGCACCGCGGCCGGCGGCGCTCCTCGTCCTGGCCGGGGCGGCGGCAGCGGTCGGGGGCGCGCTGCTCTTCCAGCACGGCTTCGGCTACGTGCCCTGCAAGCTCTGCCTGATCGAGCGCCAGCCCTACTACCTCGCGCTCCCGCTCGCGGCGGCGGCGCTCCTCGTGCCCGCGCGCCTCGCCCGCTGGCTCCTCGGCGGGCTCGCGCTGCTGTTCCTGGTGAGCGCCGGCCTCGGCGCCTACCACGCCGGCGCCGAGTGGGGCTTCTGGCCGGGTCCGAGCGATTGCGGCGGCGGCAGCGGCCCGGGCCCCGCCGACGTCAAGGACTTTCTCAAGAGCCTCGACGGGATCCGGGTGGTCAGCTGCACGGAGGCGGCGTGGCGCTTCCTCGGCCTCTCCTTCGCGGGCTGGAACGCCCTGATCTCGGTCGGCCTCGCGGCGCTCGCCGGGGCGGCGGCCCTGCGGGCCGTGCGGGCGGGGCGCCCCTCAGGGGGCTGAGCAGGGTCGCGGGGGGCCACTCCGCCCGATTCCCGTTCCTGCATCGTCTTCGCCGCCGAACCGGTGACCGCCTCGGCACCGGCCGGTCCCGGCCGGCCGAATGAGGCTCAGTTCCGCTCGTCCGGCAGCGGCGGCAGCGGCTGGACCGCGATGCCCTCCTCCAGGAGGGCGCGGGCCTCGGCGAGGCTCGCCTCGCCGTGGATCGCCCGGTGCTCGACCTCGCCGTAATGCATCCGCCTCGCCTCCTCGGCGAAGCGGGGCCCGACATGGTCGGAGGTGCGGGCGACGTGCTCGTGCAGCGCCCGGATCATGGCGCGCAGCTGCGCCTCGGGCTCGGACGTCAGCCGGACCGGCTCCGGGGCGGCGGGGGCGCGCTCCGCCGGGAGGACTGCCGGGACACCCGCCGCGTCGCGGTTGCCGCGCCGGCCGAGGGCCGGGGCCATCAGCTGCTTGGCCACCCTGGGGCTGCCGCAGACCGGGCAGGTCACGAGGCCGCGGGCGACCTGCTCGTCGTAGGAATCGCCGGAGGGGAACCAGCTCTCGAAGGCGTGGCCGGTCTCGCAGGAGAGGGCGTAACGGATCATGACCACAATATCGGGATGAGGGCCCGCGCGCGCGAGGGGCCGCGCCCGGAAATCGCCGGCCATTCGCGCGAGACTGGGTCGAATTTTCAACGCGTCAACCGCGGCGCGGCGCCGCGACCTCGACCGTGAAGGGCTTGGCGTGCCGCAGGGCCGGGATGCGGGCGCGGGCCTCCGCCACCAGGGCGAGGTCGATCTCCGCCAGGATCACGCCCGGCTCCGCCCCCTCGGCCTCCGCCAGGATGCGGCCCCAGGGATCGACGATGAGCGAGTGGCCGTAGGTCTCGCGGCCGTCCTCGTGGCGTCCGCCCTGGGCGGCCGAGATCATGAAGGAGCCGGTCTCGATCGCGCGGGCGCGCTGGAGCACGTGCCAATGCGCCTCGCCGGTCTGGCGCGTGAAGGCCGCGGGGGCGGTCAGGATCTCGGCCCCCGCCTCGGCGAGCGCCCGGTAGAGGGCGGGGAAGCGCAGGTCGTAGCAGATCGCGATGCCGAGCCGCGCCCAGGGCAGGTCGGCGACGACGGCGCAGCTCCCCCCCGTGTAGGTCGCCGATTCCCGCCAGCTCTCGCCGTTCGGCAGGTCGACGTCGTAGAGGTGGAGCTTGTCGTAGGCCGCCAGGATTTCGCCCTCGGGCCCGATCAGGAAGGCGCGGTTGGCCACCTTGTCGCCGCTGCGCACGGCGAGCGACCCGACCTGGACCACGATCCCGTGCGCCCGCGCCGTCTCGCGCAGCGCCGCCAGGGTGACGTCCTCCTCGGGCGCCGTGATCTTGGCGAAGAGGTTCTCGCGGCCGCGCTCCAGCAGCGAGGTCATCTCGGGCGTCTGGACGAAGTGCGCGCCGCGCGAGGCCGCCTCGCGCAATCCCGCCACGGCCGCGTCGCGGTTCCGCGCCGGGTCGCGGCCCGAGCGCATCTGGACGCAGGCGGCGACGAAGCGGGGAGCGGTCATGGGGGGCTCGCGCGGAGGGGGGATCGGGCCCCCACCCTAGACCCGCGCGCCCGGTCGGCTCAACCGCGCTCAGCCGGCGAGGAGCGGCTCCAGGCGGCCGGCCCGGTCGAGGGCGTAGAGGTCGTCGCAGCCGCCCACATGGGTCGCGCCGACGAAGATCTGCGGCACGCTGGTGCGCCCGCCGGCCCGGTCGATCATCTCGCGCCGCGCCCCGGCCCTCGCCTCCACGTCGATCTCCGTGAAGGCGGCGCCCTTCTCGCGCAGGAGGGACTTCGCCGCCGCGCAGTAGGGGCACCAGCTGGTCGTGTAGATCGTGACGGGCTGCATCCGGCGGCTCTCGGGCTCTTCCTCAGCGGCCGGATATAGAGATTTCCCGCGCCGGCGGAAGCCGCCCGCCTCAGGCGGCCATCAGTTTCTCGACTTCGTTGACGAGTTCGCGCAGGTGGAAGGGCTTCGAGAGCACCTTGGCGTCCTTGGGCGCCTTGGAATCGGGGTTGAGCGCCACCGCGGCGAAGCCGGTGATGAACATCACCTTGATGTCCGGGTCGAGTTCCGTGGCGCGGCGGGCGAGCTCGATGCCGTCCATCTCGGGCATGACAATGTCGGTCAGGAGGAGTTCGAACGGCTCCTCGCGCAGCCGGTTGTAGGCGGACAGGCCATTGTCGAAGGACGCGACGTCGTACCCGGCATTCTGCAGGGCCTTGGCGAGGAAGCGACGCATGTCGTTGTCGTCTTCCGCGAGGAGGATCTTCATCGAGCTTGGTCCCGGCTGCCGATTCGAGGGTTTCTTTCCATAAAGAGGCGCCTTGGTAAACACGGGGTTGATGCGCGGGACCGGCCGTGCCAGGCCGCCCGCGGCGTCCCGGGCGCCGCGACGCGCCCCCCGGGGCGCCACGACCGCGCCCCCCGGGCGCCACTGGAGGGGCGGAGAGGACAGTGGACGCGACGCCGACGGTGCTGGCCGGGATCGTGGCCTTCCATCCCGATCCGGCGCAGCTGCGCCGCCTCGTCGCGGCCGTGGCGCCCGGCCTCGGGGCGCTGGCCGTGGTGGCGAACTCCCCCCTGGCCCCGGAGGAGGAGGCCTCCCTGCGCCGGGAGGCGGGCGGCACGCCCCTCCTGGTCCTGCGGCCGGCGGGCAACGAGGGGGTCGGGGCGGCCTATAACCGGCTCCTCGCCGAGGCCGAGGCGAGGGCCTGCGCCTTCGTCTTCCTGCTCGACCAGGACAGCCTGCCCGCGCCCGGGGCGGTCGCGGCCCTGGCGGCGCGCTGGCGGCGCCTCGCCGAGGCGGGCGAGCGGCCCGCCATCGTGGCGGCCCAGCCGGTCGCGCCGGGAGGGCGCCCCCTCGGGACCGCCGCCGCGCCCGATCCGCGCTTCCCCGACACGCCGCTGCGGCGGGCCGGCTTCGCCTTCTCGTCGGGCTCCCTGGTGGCCTGCGCGGCGGCGCGGGCCGTCGGTCCGTTCCGGGCGGACTTCTTCATCGACGCGATCGACGTCGAGTGGGGCATGCGGGCGCGGGCCGGCGGCTTCTCGGTCTGGGTGGCCTCCGACGTGCCGATGCAGCACGCCCTCGGCCGGGGCGTGATCCGGCTGCCCCTCGGCCTCACCCTCACGGACCAGCCGCCGCTGCGGCTCTACACCTTCCTGCGCAACCAGCTCGCCATGCTGCGCCTGCCGCACGTGCCGCGCGCCCACAAGGCCAGGACCCTGCTGCTGCTGCCTGCCCGGATCGGCATCTACCTCGCGCATCACCGCCTCGCGCCGGAGGTGCGCCGCGCGGTCGCCCGCGGCCTGCTCGACGGGCTGCGGCACCGGCTCGGCTCGCCCGAGCGGGTGTTTCCGCCCCGGGCGCCCTGAGCGCCCCGGACCCGGCGCGCGGCCCGCCGCACCAGTGGACAGGCCGGACCCTGAGCGTCACATTAGCCGGATGAGGTTGTGCCCCCCTTCCCTCCCCGTTGCGCGGGCCCGGGCGGCCGGATGAGCGGCCCGGGTCCCGAGAGCCTCTTCGCGCCGCCCTTCGTCGTCGACGAGCCGGAGCGGCACAGCCTGTCCTACGTGTTCAACACGGGGCATTCGGGAGCGGTCTACCCGCCCTCCTTCCTGGCCGCCTCGCGCCTGGACGCGGTCTCGCTGCGCCGCTCGGAGGACGCCTTCGTCGACCGCCTGTTCGCGCCGGTGGTCGCGCTCGGGGCGCCGCTGATGCGGGCCTGCTTCCCGCGCGCCTACCTGGACGTGAACCGCGAGCCCTACGAGCTCGACCCGCGCATGTTCGACGGGCGCCTGCCGCCCTTCGCGAACGTGCGCTCGATGCGCGTCGCGGGCGGGCTCGGCACGGTGCCGCGGGTCGTGGCGGACGGCCAGGAGATCTACCGCGCCCGCCTGCCGGTCGAGGAGGCGACCGCCCGGATCGAGACCCTCTACAAGCCCTATCACCGCACCCTGCGCGGCCTCCTCGCCCGCACGGCGGCCCGCTTCGGCCACGTCGTGCTGATCGACTGCCACTCGATGCCCTCGACGAGCCTGGGGCGCGAGGAGGGGCCGCGGGTCGACGTGGTGCTGGGCGACCGCTTCGGCACCGCCTGCGCCCACGTCCTGACCGATTGCGTCGAGGCGGCCTTCCGCGCGCAGGGCTTCCGGGTGGTGCGCAACAAGCCCTACGCGGGCGGCTTCATCACCGAGCATTACGGCGAGCCGGCGCTCGGCCGCCACGCCCTCCAGGTCGAGATCAACCGCGCCCTCTACATGGACGAGCGCACGCTGACCCCGCGGCCGGGCTTCGAGGCCCTGGTGGCCAGCCTCGCCGCCGTGTTCGGCGGCGTCGCGGCGCTCCCCCTCGACCTCGCGCCCGCCCGGATCGCCGCCGAGTAGGGCCGGGCGCACCCGGTCGGCGGAGGGCTGCCGGGACGGATCCCGCCGGGCGGGGCCCGGGCGAGGGCGGCCGGTGTGCAGCGCACAATTTTTCCGCTAGGTAGCGCGCAACCGAGGAGGATTCACGCCATGACCGATCTCCGCCTGCGCCGCAGCGTGCTCTACATGCCGGGCTCGAATCCCCGGGCCCTGGAGAAGGCCAGGACCCTGCCGGCGGACGCGCTGATCCTCGACCTGGAGGACGCGGTGGCGCCGGACGCCAAGGACGTCGCCCGCGAGCAGGTCTGCGCCGCCGTGCGCGGCCGGTCCTACGGCGAGCGCGAGCTGATCATCCGGGTGAACGCCCCCCAGACGCCCTGGGGCGAGGCCGACCTGAAGGCCGCGATCGAGGCGGGCCCCGACGCCATCCTGATGCCGAAAGTGTCCTCGCCGGCCGTGCTGGAGAGCATCGCCGACCGGCTCGAAGCCCTCGACGCGCCGGCCCACATCAAGGTCTGGGCGATGATCGAGACGCCCGCCGCCATCCTGAACATCCAGGCGATCGCGGCGGCCCGGCGCAATCCCGGCACGCGGCTCGCCTGCTTCGTGCTCGGCACCAACGACCTCGCCAAGGACACCTGGACCCAGATCGTCCCCGGCCGCGCCCCGATGATGCCCTGGCTGATGATGGCCCTCGCCGCCGCCCGCGCCGAAGGCCTCTCGATCCTGGACGGGGTGTTCAACGACTTCGCGGATGTCGAGGGGCTGCGCGAGGAGTGCCGCCAGGCCCGCATCCTCGGCTTCGACGGCAAGACGCTGATCCACCCGAACCAGGTCGAGCCGGCCAACCTCGCCTTCACGCCGACCGACCCCGAGGTGGAGATCGCCCGCAGCGTGATCGCGGCCTTCGAGCGGCCGGAGAACGCCAAGCGCGGCGCGATCCAGATCAACGGCCGCATGTTCGAGCGCCAGCACATCGGCATGGCCCGCCGCGCCGTCGCCTGGGCCGACGCCATCGCGTCCCGGGGCCGCTGAGGCGCTCCCGAGGCTGCGCAAAGTCCGCCGGGAGCGGCCGCTTGACTCGGTTCTGCTGCGGTGCACAACTCGTCCGGCCGCGTTCGGCCGGTCGGGCTCGGCCCGCAGCAATGGAGGGCGCATCACCATGGATCGTGGGCTGCCCGATTTCCCGAGCATCTTCCGGATCCCGGCGGATCACCGGCTCGAATCTGCCGGGGCGCTGAGCCGCGGCGGCCGCGTCTACGGCCAGTGCTGGTTCCACTGCGAGTACGACCGGGACGACCGGCTCGTGGCGCGCTACGAGACCTACGACGAGGTCGGGGCCGAGGGCGGGCCGCGCTGCGGCTGGCGCCGCTACGACAGCGAGGGCCGGCTGACGCTCTTCCACGAGGTCGCGATGCGCTGGGCCGCCCTCGTCGCCTCCGCCGCGTCGCGCGGCGCGGCCGAGGCCGCCCTCCAGGGTCCCGTGGCGGAACTGGCCGCGCCGGCGTGACCGGCCCGCGGCGCCCCATCGGCGCGCCGCCCCGGCCGGCCGCGGCGCCGGATCAGCGGCTCGGCTTCTTCGCCGGCTCCGCCGCCGGGATGCTCCCCGTCTGCGACACCTTGTCGCGAGCCTGATCCAGGCGCTTGGTGAGGGCCGCGAGGTCCCGCTGCGTCGCCGCGAACTGCGCCTTGGCCTTGTCGCGGGCGGCGGCGACCTGGGCGATCTCCTCGCGGGTGGCGGCGACCTTGCCCTGCACCTCGCGCAGCTCCGCCTCGGCGTCCCGGAACTGCCTCTGCCACGCCTGGAGGGCGTCGCGCTCGCCCTGCACCTCTGCGAGCTGGGCCTCGAGGCCGCGCTGGCGCGACGCGGTGAGCCCGAAGGCCCCCCAGCCGAACAGGGCGAGGCCGCCGAGGGCCACGGCGAGCAGGCCGGTGGGGGACGGGCGGAAGCGCAGGAGGGGCATCGGATCCTCGTCAGGAAGCGGGGCTCGGGCCGGGGCCGGGAGCCCGGAGCGTCCCGATCGGGCGGTCGGGCACGGCGGCAACGATGGCAAAGTTTCCTTAACGCGCCCTTGACGAGGCGTCGGAGCCGCCGAACCCCGCTCACCATGATTCGCTTGCGCCCGGCGCCTCCGCCCTCGCGCCCGGCGGGAGATCGGGATCCATCAATGCTTCATAGCTGATGATTAGTTAATCCAGATCCTGTCCTGGTCGATTGCCGTTGAACTGAATCATTAACGTCTGAGTTATACAATATACTTGTCTGACTTAGGGTAATACGCGGCGGGTGCGATGAGACGTCGTCCCTGTCGCCGATCGTCCCGCTGACCACCGACTACGCCGCCCTCAACACGGCGATCGACGGCATGACGGCGGGCGGCAACACCAACGTGGGCATCGGGGTGGCCTGGGGCATGGAGGCGCTGACGCCCGCCGGTCCGCTCTCCTCCGCCGTCTCCCTCACGGACAGCCGCGTCCAGAAGGTCCTGATCGTGCTGACGGACGGGCTCAACACCGAGAACCGCTGGGAGAAGAGCGGCCAGTCCTGCACCACGACCTGGTTCTTCTTCTTCCCCGTCACCAGCTGCACCACCACCGCGACCAACGTCGCCACCATCGATGCGCGCACGCTGGCCGCCTGCAGCGCCGCCAAGGCGGCCGGGATCATCGTCTACACGGTGCGGGTGATCGACGGGAACGCCGACATGCTGAAATCCTGCGCGACGGACGGGCGCTTCTTCTACAACGTCCTGACCGCCGACGACCTCAAGCCGGCCTTCCAGGCGATCGGCAACTCGCTCTCCAAGTTCCGGCTGACGCAGTAATCGGGAGGGCGCGTCGCCGGGGCCTCGGCGGCCGAGGCGAGCTTCGTGGCGGCAGCGCCCGGCGGCCGCGTCGGGCCGGGAGGAAGCGGTCCTCGGGGTCGAGGTTCTTGCACCTCCGGGAGCGGCGGGAGCGAGGGGATGCGCGGCGTGCCGCGCTTCGCCGGCATCGCGCGCGGCGGCATGGCGGCCTGCGCCCGCCCCCGCCCGACCGCGCCGTGGGGCGCGGGCCGGATCACCGCGTCAGGCGGGCGACCCGCAGCGCCTGGTCGAACATCGCGTTGAGCGACGCCGTGATGTCGGCCGGCGTGTTGGCCGTGGCGAAGAAGCCCGGCGAGGCGCAGGCCTTCAGGGGCGTCGCCAGCGTCGGGCTGAAGCCGCTGACGCGGTTGTTCTCCCAGGCGACGCCGCCCCCGTTGTTGACGAAGGTGATGAGGTTGTACGGAATGGAGAGGATGGAGATGGTGGCGCCGGCGCTCTTGAGTCCGGCGCACACGGTCGGGTCGATCTGGGAGGGCTGCGACCCGTCCCACCAGGCATCCGCGTAGCCCCAGAACGACGAGGGATTGCCCGGATAGGCGTATGTCCCGTTCGCCGGCGCGCCGTAGTGCTGGCCGTTCTGCATGCCGTCGGTGATCAGGAACACGAAGGGCTTCGGCGAGGTCGAGGACGAGCCGTCCCCGAAGGCCTTGATGGCCGCCTGCAGCTGCGGCATCACCACCTCGAAATGGGTGCCGCCGCTGGCGGTGCCGGTGGTCGGATCGCCGTAGGCGAACAGCTGCGTCGTGCCCGTATCGAGCAGGTTGGTGAAGGCGAGCGGCCAGGACAGGGCGCACTGGGCGGCGGCGTTGAGGCTGGCGACGCTGCCGGTGATCCCCACGAGCGTCGCCATCTGGTTGATGAACGGGTAGATCCCGACCCGGTACTGGTTCGGCACCGCGGGTGTGGAGGCGCGCTGGATCAGCGAGCAGACGGCCGCGTTGACGGCGTCCGAGCGCAGCTGGATCTTGCCCGCGGCCAAGCCCCATCCGGTGAAGCCCGGGAAGTGGCAGGCGAACTGGCATCCCTGCTGATAGTCCGACCACATGTCCTTGTTGACGCTCGCCAGCTGGGTCATGCCGCCCGGCGTCGCGGGCAGGCCCATCGAGCCCGACACGTCCACGAGCAGGTAGAAGTCGAGGTAGCTCGGCAGATCCGCCGAGGCGGTCACGGAATTGCCGAGCAGCGTGGTCGGGGTGCCGAGCAGCTTGCCGAAGCTGTTCTGGATGGTCGCGCCGTAGCTGACCGTCGCGGTCAGGGTCTGGCCGGAGCGGACGAGCTGCGGGGGCTGGAGCGTGACCTGCGCGAACGGCACGCTGCCGGCATTCACCGCGAAGACGTTGGCGGCCTGGGCGAGGCCGGCCGCGATCGCGTTGGCGGTCAGGTTCGCCTGCCCCTGGTTGGCGGCGATGTAGCTCTTGGCGGTGACCACGGCCGCGAGGGCGGCCGTGTCGGCCGCGTGGTCGAGGGTGGTCTTGTCCGCCGCCGCCAGCCCGTAATCGACGGCGAGGCCGACGAGGCCCAGCACGGGGATCAGGCTCAGCGCGAACAGGATGTTGACGCTGCCGTCCGGCCGCCGGGCGCGGGCGGCCCAGCGCCCGAGGCGGCGCAGCGCGCTCAGTAGCCGGGACATGTCTCGGCGATCCCGTCGGTGTTGGTGGGGTCGTAGCTCACCAGCGCGGCGTAGCGGGGCTGGACGTAGACCGAGTGGGCGATCCGCGCGGACGGGACGTAGGTCGCCCCGAAGGTCGGCCGGAACGTGAACACCACGTCGACGACGACCAGCGAGGCCGGGCCGAAGACGGAGCGCGGCAGGGTCGTCGGGCTCGGCGGCGCCGCGTTGCCGGCGGGCTGCTGCGCCACCAGGCAGGGCCGGTAGCTCGCGCCCCCCGTCCCGCTGCTCGTCCAGACCACGTTGGCCACGTAGCAGGCGCTCTGGTCGGTGGGGTCGCTGCAGCCCGACGCCACTTTGGTGAAGGCGATGCCGGCGGCGTTGATCGCGATGTTGCTCTGCCAGGGAATGCCCTGCCGCGCGGCGTCCGCCAGGACGTAGGGGAACAGGACGATGGCCGCGTCGAAGCCGAAGCGGATGTCCGCCGCGTTCACGGTCGCCGTGGCGGCGCCGGCGGGCGGCACCGCCTGCGAGATCATCTGGCTGATCGTGCGCGCGAGGCGCTCGACGCTCCGCTTGGCGTTGACGTAGAGCGCGACCTGCAGCCCGACCGCCATGACGACGAGCAGGACGGGCAGCGCCGCGGCGAACTCGATCGCCGCGACGCCGGCTGCGTCGCCCCAGAGGCGGGTGCCGGGGCGCCCCGCGCCTGCGCGACCCCGCCGCATCGTACTGCTCGTTGCGGAACGCGGCCGTCGCCACGGCCGCGGAGGCGGGGGCCCCGTTGTAGGAAACGCCCCCGCTCAGCAGCGCGGCGAACACGGACGGTATCGGGGTGAACGGGTAGATCACCTGAAGGTACTGATAATCGCCCCTGCCGCCGAGGTTGTAGTGGCCGGACCCCGGGGCCAGCGCCGGCAGCGCCAGTCCGCTCTGGCTCGCATTCCGGATCCCGGATCACAGCATCCCGAGCAGCCGCGGCAGCCCCAGCGACAGGGCCGGCACGTAGGTGACGATGACGAGGAAGACCAGCATCGTCAGCAGCCAGGGCCAGACCGCGACGGTGAGTTCGGTGATGCCCATCTTGGTGATGCCCGAGGCCACGTAGAGGTTCAGCCCCACCGGCGGGTGGCACATGCCGACCTCCATGTTGACCACGATCAGGATGCCGAAATGGACCGGGTCGATGCCGAGCTTGGCGGCGATCGGGAACAGGATCGGCGCCATGATCAGCACGATGGAGGAGGGCTCCATCACGTTCCCGGCGACGAGCAGCAGCACGTTCACGATGAGCAGGAACACCACCCAGCCGAGGCCGGCCTGGGTGATCCAGCCGGCCATGGCCTGCGGGATCTGCTCGCTCGTCATCAGGAACGAGAACAGCACCGCGTTGGTGATGATGTAGAGCAGCATCGCGCTCATGTTGGCGGAATCGAGCAGCACCCGCGGCACGTCGCGCCAGGTCAGGTCGCGGTAGACGAAGACCGCGATCACGAAGGCGTAGACGGCGCTGACCGCCGCCGCCTCGGTGGGCGTGAAGGCGCCCGTGTAGATGCCGCCGAGCACCAGCACGATGAGCAGCAGCCCCCAGAGGGACTTGCGGAAGGCCACGAAGCGCTCGCGCCAGGAGGCGCGGGGCAGGCGCGGGTAGTCGTTCCGGCGGGCGCGGTACCACGTGGTGAGGCCGAGCAGGCCCGCCAGCATCAGCCCCGGCACCACGCCGGCCACGAACAGCGTCGAGATCGAGGCCGAGGAGACCCGGTTGCCGTCCGGCCCGAACACCACGGCGCCGCTCGTCGCCACCGAGTACATCACCATGACGATCGAGGGCGGGATCAGGATGCCGAGCGCCCCCGAGGTGGTGATCACGCCCGCGCCGAACTTCTTGGGGAATCCCTGCGCCACCATGGCGGGCAGGATGATCGAGCCGATCGCCACCACGGTCGCGGGGCTCGATCCCGAGATCGCCGCGAAGAGCGCGCAGGCCATCACGCCCGCGAGGCCGAGCCCCCCGTACCAGTGGCCGACCATCGCGGTGGCGAAGTTGATCATCCGCCGGGCGACGCCGCCATGGGTGAGGAAGTTGCCCGACAGGATGAAGAACGGGATCGCCATGATCTCGAAGTTCTCGATCCCGGTGAACAGCTTGAGCGCCACCGCCTCGATCGGCACGCTCGTCATCACGAACAGGAAGGTGAGCACCGAGAGGCCGAGCGCGATCGAGATCGGCATGCCGGTGAGCATCAGGGCGACGAGGAGCCCGAAGATGATGGCGGCGTTCATCGCGCGCGCTCCTCGGCGGCGAGGTCGCGGGCGGCCTGCGGGCTCTCGACCACGCCCTCGACGTGCCCCGGATCGTGGTGGGGCAATTCGCCCGTGCGCCCGAAGTGCCACGCCACCTGCAGGAAGCGGAAGCACATCAGGTAGGAGCCGAGCGGGATGGCGAGGTAGACGATCCAGCTCGGGATCTCGAGATCGGGCGAGGTCTGGTCGGTGTCGACGAGGCCGAGCACGAATTTCAGGCCCATCGTGCCGATGGTCGCGGTGAACAGCGCCCCGCAGAGCAGCCCGAACAGGATCACCCGGTGGCGCAGGCCCGGGGCGAGCCGGTTGACCAGGACGTCGACCCCGACGTGGATCCCGGTGCGCACGCCGTAGGCGGCGCCGAACTTCGCCATCCACACGAACATGTAGATGCAGAGTTCCTGCGCCCAGGAGAGGTGGATCGCCGAGGTGAGCGGGAACAGGGCCGGGATTCCGGAGGCGTAGCGGTGGACGACGGCGACGAAGATGAGCAGCGTCGCGGCGGCCATCAGGCTCGCGATCAGGATCTCTTCCAGGCGGTCGAGGACGCGCAGCAGGATCATGCGGGGGTACCGGGGCGGGGCGTCCGGCGCGGGACCTCCCCGGAGGAGAGGCCCCGCGCCGCGCGGGAGGGAGCGCGGAGGGCGGCGAGAGCAGGCTTCGCTCGGAGCGAGACCGGAAGCCCGCTCCAGGTCTTGGCGTGTGCCGCATTTCCTAGGCTGAACCGGCATCCACGTCAGCGGGAAATGCTCTGGAGCAGCGCCCGATCACGGTGCCATCGGACGCGGCTCTCGGTCTTTGATTTCGGCGCACCGTCTTCGACGAACCGGCATCCGCTTCGTCGGACAATGCTCTACTGCGTGCGCGCCTCGCGCTGGAACTCCTCGATCACGTCCTTGCCGACGCGCTTGGTCATCTC
The DNA here is from genome assembly GCF_000019365.1 of Methylobacterium sp. 4-46. GTDB lineage: Bacteria > Pseudomonadota > Alphaproteobacteria > Rhizobiales > Beijerinckiaceae > Methylobacterium. The sequence continues at coordinate 5,749,155 of NC_010511.1, forward strand.
GGCCGTGACCGGCTCGAGGGCCTTGCGCCAGGCCGCCTTCTCCTCGTCGGTCAGGGTCAGGAAGGTGATCTTGCCGGACTTCCGCATCTCCTCCAGGGCATCGGCATTGTCCCGGCCCGCGACCTCGTTGGCGTAGGCCGTCGCCTCCGCCATCGCCTTCTCGAGCTGGCCGCGCACCTCCGGCGGCAGGCCGTCCCAGAATTTCTTGTTCGTGATCACCGCGTAGCCGATATAGCCGTGGTCGGAGAGGGTCGCGTATTTCTGCACCTCGTGGTGCTTCTGCGTGTACATGTTCGAGGGCGTGTTCTCGGACCCGTCCACCACGCCGGTCTGCAGGCCCTGATAGACTTCCGAGAAGGCCATCACCTGGGGAATCGCCCCGAGCGCGCGGAACTGCGCCTCCAGCACCTTGGAGGACTGGATGCGCATCTTGAGGCCGCGGAAATCCGCGGGGAGCCGCAGCGGCTTGTTGGCGCTCATGATCTTGAAGCCGTTGTCCCAGTAGGCGAGGCCGGTGATGCCCTTGGTCTCGAGCTTCTCGAACAGGCGCCGGCCGAGCGGCCCCTCGGTCACGCGCCGCAGGGCCGCCTTGTCAGGCAGGATGTAGGGCAGGTCGAAGACCTCGAACTCCTTCGCGCCGAGCGGCCCGAACTTCGCCAGCGAGGGCGCCAGCATCTGCACGGCGCCGAGCTGCAGCGCCTCGACCTCCTCCTTGTCCTTGAACAGCTGCGAGTTCGGGTAGACTTCGACCTTGACCTTTCCGCCGGTATATTTCTCGGCCAGTTCCTTGAACTTGTCGGCGCCGCGACCCTTGGGCGTGTCGGGAGCGGTGACGTGGCTGAACTTGAGGACGATCGGGCCCTGCGCGAGGGCTTGCCCCCCGAGCAGGGTTTGGCCCCCGAGCAGCGCGAGCGCGGCCGCGGCGCAGAGCGCGCGACGGGAGAGGGGCCGCAGGCGGCCGTCGGTGCGGGACATGGCGTTTCCTCGTCGATCGGCCGATTTCCGGCCTGTTCTGGCGCCCGACCCTGGCAGGGGCGGTGCGACGACGCAATGCGACGATCGCTCAAGGCCACCGCGTCAGGCGGAGGCCTCCATGCAGGGGCGGCCGTCCGCGTCGGCGGTGAGGCCGGAGAAGCCCCCCACCGCGCGGCGCCCCTCCACCCGGAAGGTCCGGCCGGCGATCAGGGGCGCCACGCCGCGGTAGCGGAAGCGGCCCGGCACCCGCCCGAGCAGCGTCGCCGCGAGGTTGAGGAGCAGACTCGCCTGCAGCGGCCCGTGCACGACGAGGCCCGGATAGCCCTCGACCCGCGTCGCGTAGGGGTGATCGTAGTGGAAGCGGTGACCGTTGAAGGTCATGGCCGAGTAGCGGAACAGCAGCACCGGCGAGGCCTCGACCGCCCAGGCGAGGTCGGGCGGGGGCAGCGCCGGAGCGGGCGGCGGCGCGGCCGGCTCGCCGGGCCGGGCCGCCTCCCGGTAGACGATGTCCTGCCGCTCGCGGATCGCCACGCCGCTCGGCGTCTCGTAATCGTGCCGCACGGTGACGAAGCAGAGGCCCCCGCTGCGGCCCTCCTTGAAGGCGACGTCCGCCACCGTCTCGCGGCGGACCACGCGGTCGCCGAGGCGCAGGGGCGCCAGCGTCTCGACCTCGCCCCCCGCCCACATCCGGCGCGGCAGCGGCACCGGGGGCAGGAAGCCGCCCTTGGCGGCGTGGCCGTCCGGCCCGAGCGTGCCGGCCTCCGGCGTCTCGGGGGCGAGGCACCAGTGCAGGGCGAGGGGTGCCTCCCCCTCCCCCACCGCGGCGAGGTGCGGCGCGAGGGTCGCCCGGTACTCCGCCGCGAGGCGGGGCGTGACGAGGTCCTCGACGACCCGGGTGCGGCCGATCCAGCCGCGCAGGTGATCGAGGGCGGCGGCGTCCATCAGTAGGACCGCGGCAGGCCGAGCACGTGCTCGGCGAGGTAGGACAGGATCAGGTTCGTGGAGATCGGCGCCACTTGGTAGAGGCGCGTCTCGCGGAACTTGCGCTCGACGTCATACTCCTCCGCGAAGCCGAAGCCGCCATGGGTCTGGATACAGGCATTCGCGGCCTCGAAGGAGGCGTCGGCCGCCAGCATCTTGGCCATGTTCGCCTCCGGACCCGGATTGGCGCCGGCCTCGTAGAGCCGCAGGGCCTCGCGCACCATCAGCTCGGCGGCCCGCATGCGGGCGTAGGCGGCGGCGATCGGGAACTGCACGCCCTGGTTCTGGCCGATCGGCCGGCCGAACACCCGCCGCTCCCGCGCGTAGGCGCCGGCCTTGGCGATGAACCACTTGGCGTCGCCGACGCATTCGGCCGCGATCAGGATCCGCTCCGCGTTCATGCCCGAGAGGATGTAGCGGAAGCCCCGGCCCTCCTCGCCGACCAAATTCTCGGCCGGCACGCGCAGGTCGTCGAAGAAGACCTCCGTGGTGGCGTGGTTCATCATCGTGCGGATGGGCCGGATGGTGAGGCCGCGCCCGAGCGCCTCGCGCATGTCGACGAGGAGGACGGAGAGCCCCTCGGTGCGCTTGCCGCCCTCGGGCACCGGGGCGGTGCGGGCAAGGAGCAGCATCAGGTCCGAGTGCTCGGCCCGGCTCGTCCAGATCTTCTGGCCGTTGACGACGAAGTGGTCGCCCTCGCGCCGCGCCGTGGTCTTGAGGGCCGCCGTGTCGGTGCCGCTCGTCGGCTCGGTGACGCCGAAGGCCTGCAGCCGCAGGCGGCCCTCGGCGATGCCCGGCAGGGTGCGCCGCTTCTGCGCCTCGGAGCCGTGCCGCAGCAGCGTGCCCATCGTGTACATCTGGGCGTGGCAGGCGCCGCCGTTGCAGCCGGCGCGCTGGATCTCCTCCAGCACCGCCGCGGCGGCCGAGAGCGGCAGCCCCGCGCCGCCATACTCCTCGGGGATCAGCACCGAGAGGTAGCCGGCCTCGGTCAGCGCGGCCACGAACTCGGTCGGATAGGCCATCTCCCGGTCCAGGGCGCGCCAGTACTCGCCGGGGAAGCGGGCGCAGAGCTTGGCGACCGCCTCGCGGATCTCCGGATAGGTCTCCTCGGTCATCGGCACTCCCGCGGGGTGATGGGCCAGTTCATGGGCCAGTTTCCGGGCGCCCGATCCCGGTCGCGCCGGGGCCGGGACGGCCGCGGGCGGCGGCGCCGAACGCGGCCCGGATGGCGGCCCCGTGGGCGCCGATCGCCGGCACCGGCCCGAGGGGCCGGGCGCGGCCGTCGATCAGCGCCGGGGGCGCCACGATCAGGGCCGTCCCCGCCGGCGTCTCGACCGCGACGCGCCGCAGGGCCGGGTGGGCGACGAGGTCGGCGAGTTCGTTGACGAAGCCGTAGGCGGTGCCGCTCGCGCGCAGCCGCGCCGCCGCCTCGTCGCGGGTGAGGGCCGCGAAGGCCCGCGCCACCCTCGCATCCACCGCCGGCCGGTTCGCGACCCGGACCGTGTTCGACTGGAAGCCCTCCCGGCCCGGCAGGTCCGGCTCCCCGAGCAGGCCGGCGCAGAAGGCGGCCCACTCGCGCTCGTTCTGGATCGAGATCAGCACCAGGCCGTCATCGGCGGTGCGGAACGCCCCGTAGGGGCAGATCGACGGATGGGCGAGGCCGACCCGCTGCGGCGCCCGGCCGGTGCCCTCGTAGTAGAGGAGCGGCACGTTCATCCAGTCGGCTATGCCGTCGAACAGGCTCACTTCGAGCGCCGCGCCGCGCCCGCTGCGCTCGCGGCCGATCAGCGCCTCCAGCACGGCGGCGTGGGCGGCCATGCCGCAGGCGATGTCGCAGACCGAGACGCCGACCCGGCCGGGCCCGGCCGGGTGGCCCGTGATGGCGGCGAGCCCGCTCTCGGCCTGGACCAGGAGGTCGTAGGCCTTCATCTGCGCGTAGGCGTGGCCGCTGCCGTAGCCGGTGATGTCGAGGGTGATCAGGCGGGGATGGCGCGCCCGCAGGGCGCCCGCGCCGAACCCGGCCCGGGCCGCGGCGCCCGGGGCGAGGTTCTGGATGAACACGTCCGCCTCGGCCAGGATGGCGTGCAGGAGCGCGGCGTCGTCCGGGGCCTTGATGTCGGCGACGAGGCTCTCCTTGCCCCGGTTGAGCCAGACGAAGTAGGTCGAGAGCCCGTTCACGGCGTCGTCGTAGCCGCGGGCGAAGTCGCCCTCCGGCCGCTCGACCTTGATCACCCGGGCGCCGGCATCCGCCAGCCGCGACGAGCAGTAGGGCGCCGCCACCGCCTGTTCGAGCGCCAGCACCGTGATCCCGGTGAGCGGGCGGGCGCCCGTTCCGTCCTCCGTCATCGCGCCTCCCGCCGCGTCGTGGGGCGGGACCATGCGACGGCGCGCGGCGCCTGTCCAATCCTCAGCGGCAGGAGGCGATGTCGCCGGTCGGCAGGATCTCGCAGGGGTCGGGCGCCTCCGCCCGGGGCGGGAGCCGGGCGGGGCCGCCGCGGGGATGCGGCGCGCCGAGCCCGCGGGCGCTGGAGAAGCCGATCGCCAGCGCGATCAGCGCCAGGCAGGCGAGCCATCCGAGGCGGAACACGAACATCATGTTGGGCATGACGGGTCTCCGGGTCGGGACAGGGCTACTCGGCGGGGACGGCGGCCGCGCCGGCGGCCCGCGGCAGGGCGGGGCGGGCGGGCGCGAGGCCGTGGCAGGGCCGGGGCAGGCGGCCGGGAGCGCCCGCCGCCGCGAGGCCCCGCAGGGCGTCGGGGGCGGGGTGGCGGTCCGGTTCGCTCGGCCCGTGGGCCGCATCCATCGACATCCCGTCTCCTCCCGGTCGGGGCGGCGTCGCTGGAATCCTCCCTGGTGACCGTCGAGCGACCGCGATACCTGCAATCTTGCCTCGCAAAGCAAGATCTATTGCGCAATACCCTTGCGAAAGAGACCAGATCGACCCGAGAATGATCAGTTCAACTGGGATTCGAAGTGGCAGGCGCGATCGCTCGGCGGTCTTTATCGGTGTTGTGCGGAGTTATAGAGAAATGTGACTGCTATTCCATCCTCCGAATGGAGGAGGGTCCGGCGGGGCGGGTCCGGGCACCGCCGGCCCCGCCCGAACGCCCGCCCGATGCCCGAGCGAAGCGCCGCCGCATCATTTCGTCGCCGAACCGGTGACCCCTTCGGCGAATGATGCTTAACTCCGATCCAAGTGCTCGCCGAGAGGGCACACTCAGACGAGGAGGCGTCACGTGGCTGGGCAGACCCGGTGCATCGCGATCGTCGGACCCTTCCAGAGCGGCAAGACCGCGCTCCTGGAAGCCATCCTCCACCGCACGGGCGCGATCGACCGCCCCGGCCGCGCCGCCTCGGGCAACCGGGTCGGCGACACCTCCGCGGAGGCCAAGGCGCACGGCATGAGCGTGGAGCCGGCCGTCGCCAGCGTCGAGTTCCTCGGCGACAGCTTCACCTTCGTGGATTGCCCGGGCTCGGTGGAATTCGCCCACGACGTGCGGGCCGTGCTGCCGGTCTGCGACGCGGCGGTGGTGGTCTGCGAGGCGGACGAGCGCAAGCGCCCGGCCCTGGAACTGTGCCTGCGCGACCTCGAAGCCGCCGGCATCCCGCGGCTCCTGTTCATCAACAAGGCGGATGCGGCGCCGGGCTCGCTGCGCGACGCGCTGGCCCTGCTCCAGCCCGCCTCGCGGGTGCCCCTGCTCCTGCGCCAGATCCCGCTCTGGCAGGGCGAGACCGCGGTCGGCTTCATCGACCTCGCCCTGGAGCGGGCCTTCATCTACCGCGAGCAGGCGCCGAGCGAGGTGGTCGACCTGCCCGAGGGCGAGTGGCCGCGCGAGAAGGCCGAGCGCTTCACCATGCTGGAGCGCCTCGCCGACCACGACGACGCGCTGATGGAGGACCTGATCTCCGAGATCGAGCCCGCCCGCGACCGGGTCTTCGCCGACCTCTCGCGGGAGTTGCGCGAGGGGCAGGTTGTCTCGGTCCTGTTCGGCGCGGCCGAGCACGGCAACGGGGTCACGCGCCTGCTCAAGGCCCTGCGCCACGAGGCGCCGGGGCTGACCGAGACGCGCGCCCGCCTCGGGGTGGCGGAGACGGGGCCGGCCCTCGCCCAGGTGATCAAGACCCTGCATTCGGGCTTCGGCGGCAAGCTCTCGGTGGCGCGGGTGCTGCGCGGGAGCCTGCGCGAGGGCGACGCGGTCACCGGGAGCGGGGGCCAGGGCGGGCGCATCGCCGGCCTCACGGCGCTCACCGGCGCGGCCGGGGCCCGGGTGGCCGAGGCCCGCGACGGCGAGGTGGCGGGCCTCGCCAAGCTCGACGCCGTCGCGACCGCCGAGACGCTGCAGGCGGGCGGCGAGGTGCCGCCGGCCCTGGTGGCGCTGCCGCGGCCCGAGCCGGTCCACGCCGTCGCCCTGCGCATCCGCGACCGCAAGGACGACGTGCGCCTCGCCGGGGCGCTGGCCAAGGTGCTGGAGGAGGATCCGGCCCTGGCGCTGGAGCAGCACGCCGATCTCGGCGAGATGCGCCTGACCGGCCAGGGCGAGATGCACCTGCGGGTGGCGGTGGAGCGGCTCGCCTCGCGCTTCGGCATCGGGGTCGACACGGACCGCGCCAAGGTCGGCTACCGCGAGACGATCCGGGGCACGGCCGCGGCCCGGGCGCGCCACAAGAAGCAGACCGGCGGCCACGGCCAGTTCGCCGACGTGGCGATCACGGTACGGCCGACGCCGCGGGGCGCGGGGTTCCTCTTCGAGGACGAGGTCGTGGGCGGCGCCGTGCCGCGGCAATATATCGGCTCGGTCGAGGCGGGGGCCCGGGCCTGCATGGCGCGCGGGCCCCTGGGCTTTCCGGTGGTCGACGTCGCCGTGACCCTCACGGACGGGGCGGCGCACGCGGTCGATTCCTCCGACGCCGCCTTCCAGGCCGCGACGCGCCTCGCCCTCGAGGAGGCCCTGCCCAAGGCCGGCCCGGTGCTGCTGGAGCCGATCCTCGCGGTCGCGCTCGCGGTGCCGTCCACCGCGACCGCGAAGGCGACCGGGCTCGTCACGGCGCGGCGGGGGCAGATCCTCGGCTTCGACGCACGGCCCGGCTGGCCGGGCTGGGACCAGGTCGAGGCGCTGATCCCGGAGGCGGAGATGAGCGGGCTCATCGTGGAGCTGCGCTCGATCACCGCGGGGGTCGGCAGCTACACGGCCCGGTTCGACCACCGGGCCGAGCTGACCGGGCGGCCGGCCGACGCGGTCCTGGCCGCCCAGCCGGTGCGCAAGGCGGGCTGAGCGCCGGCGCGGGCCTTGCCCACGCGGCGCCCGGAATCGCGCGAAATCGCGCGATCTCCGCGAGCCCGCGTTAAGACCTCCGGGGCATCCTGGCGGGGACGTTCAGGAGGGGATGATGCGCGGAGCATTCCTCATCGCGGTCGCGGTGGCGGCGGGCTGCCTGCCGGCGGCGGCGCAGGCCAAGGTGCGGCGCGGCGGTTTCGGAATCTATCACCTCGGCCGGGCGGAGAGCCCCGCGCCGGCGCCGCGGCCGGCGAGCCCGGCGCCGCCGATCCGCACGGCCGCCGCGGATGACGGGGGCCCGGTTCCGATGACCACCGGCACCACGGTGCCGGTGCCTGCCCCCGCCGCCGCCCCCGCCAAGCCCGCCCGTCCCTGGTGCCCGGGCGGGCGCGTGTTCGGCAGCGGCACGGGGTTCTGCGAGATCAACTGAGCGCGGCGGCGACGCCCGGCGGGATCCCGTCTCGCGGGCGGCGTCGCCCTCCCTGCGCACGCCTGTCTCCGCCGGGGAACGGCCCTGGAGGCCTCACGCCTGCGGGGCGGTGGGACCGCCGGGGCGGTTCCGCCGGGCTGCTCTCGGGAGGGCCGCGTTCGTCGCCGCCGGCGCCGCGAGGGGCGCGCCGGCGCGCGCGGATTGCGGCCCGGGCCCCGCGGGGCCCGGCGCGTCCCGGGCGACGCTCACCCCGCGGTGGCTTCTCCGCGCAGCCGCTCGGCGTTGGCCTGGACGTGCTCCCGGTAGCGGGCGATCACCGCGTCGGGGGATCCGCCGCCCAGGAGGGTGTCGGCGGCCTCCACCGCGGCACCGATCTTCTCGGTAATCATCCGCTCCACCTCGACCCGGGCGGCCGGGCCGCCCGCCGCGATGGCGGCGAGGCGCAGGGCGATCACCGTCTGCGACTCGATGGCGAGCAGCACGGCCGCGTGCCACGGCGGAAGCATCGCGGGGTCCCTCAGGCCGCGCGCCGGTCGAGCACGCTGCGGACCGCGTACTGGGCGAGGTCGTTCCAGAAGGCCAGCATCGACGCGAAGCTGCGGCTGGCCTCGTCGATCTGCAGCCGCACCGCCTCGCCAGGGTTCTGGGCCTCGCGGAGCGCGTTCCAGAAGGCGAAGGTCGCCGTCAATTCCCCGCGCACGAAGACGAGAACGCGGGCGTTCACCGCCTCGAACGCGGCGAAGCCGGCCGGCTCGGCCGCTTCCGGTTCGGCTTTCGGTCCCGGTTCCGCGATGGCCTCCGCCTCCGCGGCGGTCTCAGCCAGCGCGGCGGAGACCGCCGCAACGGGTTCCTCCGCGGCGGGTTCTTCCGCGGCGGGTTCTTCGGCGAAGGGCTCTTCCTCCGCGCCCGCGCCGGGAGCGGCGGCCTCGATCACCGGAAGGTCGGCGGCCTCATCCTCGGCGGCCAGTTCGGGAGCGGCGGCGACCGCCTCGGGCGCCAGCGGCGCCGTCGCGGCCTCCGCCTCGGGCGCCGGAGGCGTCTCGGCCAACGAGGTCGTCTCGGCCAACGAGGGCATCTCGGCGACCGGCGCCGGTTCCGCGACGGGCGTATCCGCGGCCGGGACTTCCTCGAAGGGAGTCATCCTGCTCTCCGTGTCGGCCACCGACGCGGAGGGCGCGACGATCTGCGCGTCGGCGGGGGCGGATTGGGCGGTCTGGTGCCCCTGCAGGCCCGTGGCCGCGGCCTTGCTCCGCGTCCGTCCAGGAGGCTTGCCAAGGAGCTTGCCAAGGGGCTTGCCAGGGGGCCTGGCGGATCGGTCCTTGCGTCCGGTCGTCATCGCGGATCTCACGCTCGTTCACACCCCTGCCCCGGCCGACGGCCGGAGCACCCGACCGGCGGCCGGCGCCCGACCCCAGCGCATGGCGCCGCGGGGTCCGGCTGGCCGGTTACGCTTTCTCGGAGGAGGGCTTGGCCGCATCCTCGGTCAGATTCGTAAATTCCTTCGCCTGCGTCTGCAGCGCGGCGATCTGATTGCGCATGTACTCGCCCTGGAGGTCCATCGCCTCCTTGAGGTTCTTCGACCGCACGAGCTTCTCGGCGAGTTCGAAGGTGGCGGCGAGGTGCTGCTCGGTGTAATCGAAACCTTTGGTCACCGCGGCGCCGGTCTTGGTCTGCGCGGTCTCGGTCGAGGTCTGCACCGACTCGGCGACCTTGCGCGCCGTCCCGAGCAGGTTGCCGAGCGCCGTCTTGGCCTGCTGAAGCCCCTTCTCGGCCGTTTCCCGCATCTCGTTGGGGATCTCGAAGCCCTTGTTGCTCATGGTCGTTTCCCCGAAAGGTCCTGCGTCCGGCGAGAAGCGGCTTACCGCAGCGCAGCAGGACTATGTTGCAGTGCAGCGCGAGAGTCAACCGGCCGGTGGTGGCCGGCCGCGCGCCCGGGACGGGATCCTGCCGGCAGGATCCCGCCGGGACCGGCATGGTCCCGGCGGGACGCTACCGGTCCCGCCCCGCGCGATCAATCTCAGCGGGTCTGGACCTCGTCCAGCGCGGCGCGGGCGGCGTCGCGCGCGTCCGGGACGGTGCGGGTGAAGCCGGCGCGCTCGGGGTCCGGCGCGGCGCCGCGCACCGTGACCGCCATGTAGCCGTGGAAGGCGACGTCGACGGCGAGCAGGACGACGATGGCCGCGAGGAGCCCGGCGATGATCGCCTGCCCGCGGGAATCGAAGAGCGGCGCCGCCACCGGGAGGTGCGCCGGCGGGAGCGGCGGCGCCGGGATCGGGATCACCGGCAGGGGCGGCCCCTCCGGTGCGCCCGCGGCGCGCTCGCGCACCTCGAAGACCGGCCGGTAGCCGCCCACCGGCACGTGGATGCGCAAGGGCCGCTCCCCGCCATCCTCGGCCTGGGCCTCCTCCAGCGCCCGGCGCAGGCGGCCCGCCTCGACCCTGACGCTGGGATCGTTGGCCGGGTCAAAGCTGGTCGCGCGGTTCAGGGCCCGGGTGGCGATCGTGTAGGCCTTGATCGCCTCGCCCCGCCCGGCCAGTTCCTCCTCGACGATGAAGGTCAGGAAGGCGGCGAGCTTGGGGGAGCGCCGGAAGGTCTGGCTGTGCAGGCACTCCGCGAGGGCGCGGCGGATCTCCGCCTCGCTCGCGCCGCGCCGGTTGACAGTCTCGGCATCAATCATTCTGCCTCGCCACCGTATCGGCCCGGACGCCAACCTTCCGTATTTACTTACGTTGTTGATGGCCTCTTCGCGACCCAAGGTCAAGTACCGAGGCGGTCAGGCAAGACGGCATTCGTCTTAACCTGCAGGTAACCATATTGGCCGACGCTGGCATCTCCGATTCGCTGGAGGTGGCCCATGGCGCACAATCAGGTCCGGCCTATGCCCAAGGCCTTCGCGCATTACCCGATCCCGCTGGAATTGCTGGCGGCGCTGCACCGGGCGAGCGACCGCGACGTGGAGGCCCTGGTGGCGCAGATGCCGGAGACGGGCCGCGCCCGGCTGGCCGCCTACTGCTCCGACAAGGGCCACCTGCACCGGCTCGGCCTGCGGATCGCCGGGACCTGCGACGAGGCGACGCTGGTGCGGGTGGTCGGCCCGGATGCCGGGGCGAGCCTCTACGCCCAATCCCGTCCCTCCGCCGCGCTCCCCTCCTGAGCGGCGCGGCGTCGCGTCGCATCCCGCGCCCGGAGCGGGGGCGGCGTGGGCCGGCGGGAGCAAGCGGGCGCGTCGGCCGTTCTCCCGGCAGCGGCCGGGACGGATCGTCGCGGCCCGACGAGGGGGAATCCATGCGCTCCCGGACACCCGAGGAAGCCCGCGCCCAGATCGAGTACGCCCTGACGGCGAAGCGGGTCTCGCTGCGCGCGGCGCGGGACGCGGCGGAGGCCGCGCCCGCCGACGCCGCGGCGCGCCGGGATCTCGACCGTCTGCGCGAGGACGTCGCGCGACTGGAGATGCAGCTGCGCAGCGTCGGACCGTGAGCCGCCCGCGGGGGCGCATCCCTCAGGGCGCGTCCCGGGTCAGGGTGGCGAGGGCGGCGAGCGCCTCCTCGCAGGCGGTCGGCGGAAGCTGCGCGGCGAGGCTGGCCGCGTCGTTGAAGGCGGGCAGGAACCGGTCCTGCCAGGGCCCCTGCCCGACGGCGCGGCGCATGCGCTCCGCGGCGAGGCGGGCGGCGCGCTGCGTCTGCGCCTCCGGCGCCCCGCAGGCGACGGCCCGGCCCACGATGGTGCCCTGCCGCTCGCCCTCCAGGTGGGGCAGCACGAGGGAGCGCTCCTGGGCGGCGGCCGCCGCCGCGGCCGTCGCGCCCGCGCCGAGGAGCGCGGCGCGGAGCGCGGCGCAAGGCCGGTCGCGCCTCATCCGCGCGGGGCCCCCTTCAGGTAGCCCTTCAGGCGCAGGTAATCGGCGAGGATGGTGCAGATCGCCTGCCCCCGGCTCAGCTGCTCGACGGCCGCGAACTCGGTGAGCGCGGCGGCGACCTCGTCGGGGATCTGGAAGGCTTCCTCCTGCGTCATCTCGTCGGCCGGCTCGGACTCAGGCATCGCATCTCTCCCGGGGCCTGGGCGAATCGCGGCCGCGGGGGAATCGTTCCCGGGGCGCGGGTTCGTCCGCCCGAGGGGTGGCACAGGGGCCGCGGCGGCGCCAGTCCCGGCTTTCCTCACTCGGCCGCGGCCGCCGGGGCGGGGCGGAGCGCTGCGCGAGGGTGCGGAACGCCACCGCGGTCGCGAAGGTCACGGCTGCGACGGCGCCGGCCGCGGCCAGCACCAGCCGGAAGCCGCCCGACGAGATGATGCAGGAGCGCGGTCATCGGCACGGCGAAGCCGCTGACGATGAAGCCGAGAAAGTCGCGCAGGCTGTAGGCCCGCGCCGGTGCCGCGGCGAGATGGAGCGCGCCACCATGGCGTCGCTGACGACCACCTTCCCGTCGAGCGCCGCGCGGACGGGGACGAGCCCGGCGAGGAGCGGCAGGCGAGGTGAGGGCGCAGAGGCCGAAGGCCACGACGCTGCCGGTGGCGAGCCCGATCAGCGCGCCGTAGCTCAGGTCCGTGGCGGCCGCGATCCCGGTCACGGCGGTGGGGTCGATCAGCAGCACGAAGTGGTCGAGCGCGTGCGCGATGTTGACGAAGAGCAGGATGCGCCGGGCGCGGAGGCTGGGCTCATGGCGGGCCTCTCGGATGGCGGGCGCTCGGGAAGGGCGCTCGGGAAGGGCTCTCGGGACGCGTCCCGGATTGCGCCGATCCTCGCTCGACCCGCCCGCGCGATCGGGCCCGGGGCCCAGCCGGGCCACGCGACGCCGCGGGTGCGAGGGTCGTTACCCGGCGCAGCCTCGGTGAAGGGCGGAGCAGGCAGGTGGGGCAGCATCGCGGCTGACCGCCCCAACCGTTCACGCGCAACGGTCGTCGGATGATCAGTGCTGCGGGAGATCCGTGGTACCGCCACCCCGGCTCGAACGGGGGACCTCTAGATCCACAATCTAGCGCTCTAACCAACTGAGCTATGGCGGCCGACGTGGGGCGCTGTGTAATCCGGGCGGAGGCCGCTGACAAGCGGGCGCGGGCGATTCCGGTCCGGAAATGCGGCCGCCCGCGGTCGCAGGGCGCGGCGCGAAAACCCGTCGACCTCGGCGCCGCATCCCCCTAAACACCCGGTGCCGTCCCGCCCCGCGGCCCGGACGCCCGCCACCCGCCCCCACGGCCCGATGACGGCGAAGCCCGAGACCCTCCGACGCTCCCTCACCGACGGCCCCGTCGTCCAGGCCCCCGGCGGCCTGCGCGCCCTGGTGCGCGGCAGCGAGGTCGGGCTCGTCGGCCTCGCGATCCTGGTCGGCTGCCTCGCCGGGCTCGCGGTCAGCGCCATGGCCTTCGCCACGCAGGGGCTCCACCGCCTGATCTTCGGCCTCTCCGCGGACGGGAGGCTCAGCGCCGCGCCCGCCCTGCCGGCTCTCCTCGTCCTCACCGCGCCGGCCCTCGGCGGCCTGCTGCTCGGCCTCGTCCTCCGCTTCGGCAACCGGCTCCGGCGCGGGCCGGGGCGGCCGGTGGTCGACCCGATCGAGGCCAACGCCCTGCATGGCGGGCGCCTCAGCCTGCGGGATTCCGTGCTCGTCGCGCTCCAGAACCTGATCTCGAACGGCTGCGGCGCCTCGGTCGGCCTGGAGGCCGGCTACACCCAGCTCTCGGCCGGGCTCGCCTCCCGCCTCGGGCTCGGCTTCGAGTTGCGGCGCTCCGACATGCGGGTGCTCGTCGGCTGCGGGGCGGCCGCCGCCATCGCGGCGGCCTTCGATGCCCCCCTCACCGGCGCCTTCTACGCCTTCGAACTGATCATCGGCACCTACGCGGTCGCCTCCCTCACCCCGGTCGTGGTCTCGGCCCTGGTCGGCGCCCTGGTGGCCGGCTCCGTCCTGCCGCATCCGCCCGCCATCACCCTCGACCCGACCCCGCCGGTAACCCCCGCCGACTACCTGCCGACGCTCGGGCTCGGCCTCCTCTGCGCCGGCCTCGGCATCCTGATCATGCAGGGGGTGACCCTGATCGAGGCCAGCGTGCGCCGCAGCGGCGTGCCGACCATCGCCCGCCCGGCCCTCGGCGGCGTCCTGGTCGGGCTCCTGGCGCTCGCCGCCTCGCCGCAGGTGCTCTCGGCCGGGCACGGGGCGCTCCACCTCAACCTCGCGCAGGACGGGCCCGTCCTCGGCGCGGGCGCGCTGATCGGGCTGTTCTGCGCCAAGGCCCTCGCCTCCGCGGTCTCGATCGGCACCGGCTTCCGGGGCGGGCTGTTCTTCGCCTCGCTCTTCCTCGGCGCCGTCGCCGGCAAGGCCTACGCGATCCTGATGCCGCCGCTCATCGCCACGGCGCTGCCGCCCACCACCTACGCCATCGTCGGGATGAGCGCGCTCGCGGTCGCGGTGATCGGCGGGCCGCTCACCATGACCTTCCTGGCCCTGGAGATGACCGGGGACTTCGCCGTGACCGCGCTGGTGCTGGCGGCGGTGATCGCCTCCTCCCTCACGGTGCGCAAGACCTTCGGCTACTCCTTCGCCACCTGGCGCTTCCACCTGCGGGGCGAGAGCATCCGCAGCGCCCACGACATCGGCTGGATCCGCAGCCTCACGGTCGGCCAGATGATGCGCCGGGAGGTGCGCACCGTCCGGGCCGACACCACGCTGGCGGCCTTCCGGCGCGCCTTCCCGCTCGGCTCCGTGAGCCAGGTCGTCGCCACCGACGAGGCCGGGCTCTATGCCGGGATCGTGCTCGTGCCCGAGGCGCACGCCGCCCCGATCGACGAGAAGGCCGGCACCATGCGGGTCGCCGACATCCTGCGCTGCCACACCGACGTGCTGCTGCCGCAGATGAACGCCAAGGAGGCCGCCGCGCTGTTCGACAGTTCGGAGAGCGAGGCCCTGGCGGTGGTCGAGAGCCCGCAGCACGCCCGCGTGATCGGCCTGCTCACCGAGAAGCACACCCTGCGCCGCTACAGCGAGGAACTCGACCGCCAGCGGGCCGCCACGGTCGGCGAGGTGGGCTGAGCCCGCGGCTTGCGATTGACCGGCGCGCCCGGATGCGCGACGCCGGGGAGCAAACCGATCCGGGAGACATGCCATGTCCGCCACGCCCCGCCGCTACCGCATCGCCGTGATCCCCGGGGACGGGATCGGCAAGGAGACGGTGCCGGAGGGGATCCGCGTGCTGGAGCAGGCGGCCAAGCGCCACGGCTTCACCCTCGAGCAGAGCTGGTTCGACTTCTCCTCCTACGATTACTACGCCAAGCACGGCCGCATGATGCCGGAGGATTGGCGCGCGCAGGTCGAGGGACACGACGCGATCTTCTTCGGCGCGGTCGGCTGGCCGGAGAAGATCCCGGACCACGTCTCGCTGTGGGGCTCGCTGATCCTGTTCCGCCGCGACTTCGACCAGTACGTGAACCTGCGCCCGGTGCGGCTGATGCCCGGCGTTCCCTGCCCGCTCGCCAACCGCAAGCCCGGCAACATCGACTTCTGGGTCGTGCGCGAGAACACGGAGGGCGAGTATTCCAACGCGGGCGGGCGCATGTTCGCCGGCACGGAGCGGGAATTCGCCGTGCAGGAATCGATCTTCACCCGCCACGGCACCGACCGGGTGCTGCGCTTCGCCTTCGAGCTGGCGCAGTCGCGGCCGAAGAAGCACCTGACCTCGGCCACCAAGTCGAACGGCATCTCGATCACGATGCCCTACTGGGACGAGCGGGTGGAGGCGATGGCGGCCCGCTACCCGCAGGTGCGCTGGGACAAGTACCACATCGACATCCTGACGGCGCATTTCGTGCTGAACCCGGACCGGTTCGACGTCGTGGTGGCCTCGAACCTGTTCGGCGACATCCTGTCGGATCTCGGGCCGGCCTGCACGGGCACGATCGGCATCGCGCCCTCCGGCAACATCAACCCGGACCGCCGCTTCCCGTCGCTGTTCGAGCCGGTCCACGGCTCGGCCCCGGACATCGCCGGCCAGGGCATCGCCAACCCGATCGGCCAGATCTGGTCGGGCGCGATGATGCTGGAGCATCTCGGCGAGCGGGAGGCCGCCGCCGAGATCGTGGCGGGGATCGAGCGCGTCCTGTCCGAGCGCACCCTGCGCACCCGCGATCTCGGCGGCAACGCCGACACGGGGGCCTGCGGGCAGGCGGTGGCGGAGGCGCTGGGCTGAGCGGCGACAGCGGCCGCTTGCCTCATCCCGCGACCCGGCGGGGCCCTCGGCACCGCTCAACGGGCCGGGGCGGGGCCCCCGGCGCGGCCGGTCACCCCGTCGCCGCCGAAGCGCTCACGCCGCGGGCGCCTTCACGCCGCGGGCGCCTTGCGGGCCCGCAAGTCCGACCGCACGCGCGCCACGCCCTCCGGCCCGAGATCGAGGGCGAGCCGCACCGCCTCCTCCATGAGCGCCTGGGGCGTCACGCCCGCCTGCTTCGCCGCGCGGCTGAGCAGCAGCCCGAGGGCGCCGTCGATCGGGAGCGAGGGGCCGCGGGGCGCCTCGGGCCTCGGGGCCGGCGCCGGGGCGGCGGGCGCGTCCTCGCGGGGCGGCAGCCCGAGGCCCCGGCGGCGGCCCTCGGCGGCGAGCCGGTCGGCCCGCTCGTTGCCTTCCTCGCCCGCGTGGCCCCGCACCCAGACCCAGCGCACGTCCCGGCGCGCGTTGAGCGCGTCCAGGCGCTCCATCAGGTCGCGGTTCTTCACCTCGCCGGTCGTGGTCCGCCAGCCCTTGGCTTTCCAGCCGCGCAGCCACTCGGTGACGGATTTCACCACGTACTGGCTGTCGCAGCGCATCTCGATCGCGGCGCCCTCGGGAAAATGCTCGAGCGCGCTGATCGCCGCCGTCAGCTCCATGCGGTTGTTGGTGCTGCGCGGGTCCCCGCCGCAGAGCTCGACCGGGCCCTCCGGCGCCAGGATCACGACGCCCCAGCCGCCCGGGCCGGGATTGGGGTCGCAGCCGCCGTCGGCGTAGACGATGGTTCGCATGGGCACTCGACTCTTTCACCGTGACTCGGGCGTCGCATCTTGCCACGAGACGCTGAACGAATCCGCCACCGCGCGGCCCCATCCCTGGCACGCTCCTTGCCGGCGCTTCCGTAAGGAGACCGGCGCCACCGGCCGGTCGATTGCCGAGAGGGGTGCTGTCATGACGACACGGACGGCCGATGCGGTGGAGGAGCGGCTGCCGCTGGCCAGGCTCGTCCCCCTCGGGCTGCAGCACGTGCTGGTGATGTATGCGGGCGCCGTCGCGGTGCCGCTCATCATCGGCCGCGCCCTCGCCCTGCGGCCCGAGGAGGTCGCCTTCCTGATCAGCGCCGATCTCTTCGCCTGCGGCCTCGCCACCCTGGTGCAATGCGTCGGGCTCCCGGGCATCGGCATCCGGCTGCCGGTGATGATGGGCGTGACCTTCGCGTCGGTCGGCCCGATGCTGGCGATGGCCGCCACCCCGGAGATCGGGCTCCTCGGCATCTACGGCGCGGTGATCGGGGCGGGGATCTTCGGCCTCCTGGTCGCCCCCCATGTCGGCCGGCTCCTGCCCCTGTTCCCGCCGGTGGTCACCGGCACCGTCATCCTGGTGATCGGCATCTCGCTGATGCGGGTCGGCATCAACTGGGCCGGCGGCGGCCTGCCGACGCTCACCCGCGTGGTCGACGGCGTGCCGGGCAGCTTCCCCAACCCGGCCTACGGCCAGCTCGCCGGGCTCGGCATCGCCCTGTTCGTCCTCCTCGTCATCCTCGCCCTCATCAGGTGGGGCGAGGGCTTCCTCGCCAACGTCGCGGTGCTGGTCGGCATCGTGGCGGGCTCGCTCCTCGCGGCCGCCCTCGGCCTGATGCACCTCGACAAGGTGGCGGCGGCGCCCTGGTTCGGCCTCGTCCTGCCCTTCCATTTCGGCCTGCCGACCTTCCGCCTCGTGCCCGTCGCCACGATGTGCGTGGTGATGGTGGTGGTGATGATCGAGTCGCTCGGCATGTTCCTGGCGCTCGGCGAGATGACGGGCCGGCCGGTCGACCGGGAGGACCTCGCGCGCGGCCTGCGGGCGGACGGGCTCGGCACCCTGCTCGGGGGCCTGTTCAACACCTTCCCGTACACGTCCTTCTCTCAGAATGTCGGCCTCGTCGGGGTCACCGGGGTGCGCTCGCGCTTCGTCACCGTGGCGGGCGGGCTGATCATGGTCGGGCTCGGGCTGCTGCCCAAGATGGCGGCCCTGGTCGAGGCCGTGCCGCAGGTGGTGCTCGGCGGCGCCGGCCTCGTGATGTTCGGCATGGTCGCGGCGACCGGCGCGCGCATCCTCACGGCGGTCGATTTCCGCACCCGGCCCAGGAACCAGTTCGTGGTGGCGATCGCGGTCGGCTTCGGCATGATCCCGCTCGTGGCGCCCAGCTTCTTCCGCAACCTGCCGCACGCGCTGCACCCGCTCCTCGAATCGGGCATCCTGCTCTCCGCCATCGCGGCGGTGCTGCTCAACGCCTTCTTCAACGGGCTCGGCGGCGCCGAGGCCGCGCGCCGCGACGCCGCCGCGGTGGCGGCCGTCGCCGAGCACGTCTGATCCGGGATCCGCTTGATCGCAGCGGATCCCGGATCACAAGCCTGCGCGGCGCCTGAGCGCGGCGCCTGAGCGAAGCCGACATCCGCATGGCGAAGCCATCAGTCGGATGTCGTATGACCCGCCCGAGCGACCCGGGAGACCGAGCGAGCCATGACCCTCCTGCACAAGACCTACGGCAAGGGCCGCGTCCGCGTGATGCGGGTGCACCGGGACGGGGCGCGCCACGAGGTGCGCGAACTCACCGTCCAGGCCATGCTGACCGGCGGCTTCGACCCGGCCTTCACCCGGGCGGACAACTCGACCACGGTCTCCACCGACACGGTCAAGAACGTCGTGAACATCGTGGCCCGCGAGAGCATGACCCTGGCGCCGGAGGAGTTCTGCCGGGCGGTGGCCCGGCGCCTGATCGACGCCTACGCGATGGTCGAGACCGCGACCGTCACCGCCCACGAGACCCGCTGGTCCAGGCTCGCGGTCGACGGGGAGCCCCACCCGCACGCCTTCACCCTGGACGGCAACGGCACCTCCGTCGCCAAGGTGACGATGGCCCGGGGCGGCGCGCTCACCATCGAATCCGGCCTCTCGGGCTTCACCTTCCTGAAGACCACGGAATCGGGCTGGGCCAACTACGTCAAGGACCCCTACACGACGCTCTCCGAGACGCACGACCGGCTCGCCGCCACCAGCATGGAGGCGTCCTGGCTGTGGGGCCGCCCGCCGGCGGATTACCCGGCCGCCAATGCGCGGATCCTGGACAGCCTGCTCAAGGTCTTCGCCACCACCTACAGCCACAGCATCCAGGACAGCCTCTACCGGATGGGCCGGGCGGCGCTGGCGGCGGTGCCCGAGATCGAGACGATCAGCATGGCCTGCCCGAACAAGCATTACCTGCTGGTCGACCTCGCGCGCTTCGGCCTCGACAACGACAATCAGGTCTTCGTGGCGACGGACGAGCCGCACGGCCAGATCGAGTGCACGGTGGGCCGATGAGGACGACGCTCGACGTCCTCAACGCCGCCCCGCCGGAGGTCTTCGCCGCCTTCGCGGGGGACCTGTTCGAGGGGGCGTCCTGGGTGGGGGAGCGGGCCGCGGCGGCCCGCCCCTTCGCGACGGTGGCGGCCCTGGACGCCGCCCTGGCGCAGGCCATCCGCGCCGCCGACCCGGAGGCGCAGCGCGCCCTGGTGCGCGGCTTCCCCGACCTCGCCGGGTCCGGGGCGCTCGCGCCCGAGTCCGCCGCCGAGCACGCGGGGGCGGGCCTCGACCGGCTGGCAGGGGCGGAGGCCGAGGCCTTCGCGCGCCTCAACGCCGCCTACCGGGCGCGGTTCGGCTTCCCCTTCGTGCTCTGCGTCCGCCGCCGCAGCCTCGACGCCATCCTGGACGGGTTCGAGGCGCGGCTCGCCCGCGCGCCGGAGGCGGAACTCGCCGCGGCGCTGACCGAGATCGGCCACATCGCGCGGCTGCGCCTCGTGGACCGGGTCGACGGGCCGGGCCCGCCCCCGACCACCGGCAAGCTCTCGACCCACGTCCTCGACACGCATGGCGGGCGGCCCGCCGCCGGGGTCGCCCTGCGCTTCTACGCGCTCGGCCGCGCCGGCCGCACCCTGCTCGACACCCGCACCACCAACGCGGACGGCCGCACCGACACGCCGCTCCTCTCGGGGGCGCCCCTGCGGGTCGGGCGCTACGAGATCGAGTTCGACATCGGCCCCTATTTCCGGGAGCGGGTCGCCCGCTCCGTGGACACCCTCTTCCTGGAGACGGTGCCGATCCGCTTCGGCATCGACGAGCCGGAGGGCCATTACCACGTGGCGATGATCGCGACGCCGTGGAGCTACACGGTGTATCGCGGCAGCTGATCCGGACTCCGCGCGACCGAAGCGGATCTCACCTCGGCAAGGCGCGATCCCGAAGGCGCCGTCCCGGCGGATCGGGCGGGCCCGGCGCTGGCATCCGCTCGAGAGAAGCGCGGAGGCGCTCGCCGCCCGAGGGCGCGCATCCGCCGGCGCCCCGCGCGCCGCCCCTCCCCGCCACAGCCGGCTACCACCACGGGCCGCGGCGCCGCGCTACTCTCCCGCCCAGCGCCGGCCGGCAGGGCCGGTTCCCTCAGGAGAGGTCCCCGGATGGCCAAGCCCGTTCACTCGATGATCCGCGTGCGCGACGAGGCCCGCTCGCGCGACTACTACGCCAAGGCCTTCGGGCTCGACGTCGCGGACCGGTTCGAGTTCGACACCTTCGCCCTCGTCTACCTGCGCGACCCGGCCTCGCCCTTCGAACTCGAACTCACCGTCAATTTCGACCGGCAGGAGCCCTACGAGATCGGCAACGGCTACGGCCACCTCGCGGTGGTGGTCGACGACGTCGAGGCCGAGCATGCGCGCTTCGTGCGCGAGGGCCTGCCCGCGACCCCCGTGAAGGACTTCCAGCACCAGGGCCGCACGCTCGCCCGGTTCTTCTTCGCGACCGACCCGGACGGCTACCGGATCGAGGTCATCCAGAAGGGCGGGCGCTTCGGCTGAGCCGCCGATTCCAAACAACACTACATCCGGAGGAAACCCATGAGAGAAGTCGATCCGCGCCGGCGCGTGAGCCGGCGCAGCTTCCTGCAATCCGCCGCCGCGGCGGCCCCGGCCGCCGCCATCGCCTCCGGCGCGGGCCTCTGCGTCGAGGAGGCCTGGGCCGAGGGCGGCGCCGCCCTGACCCCCTCCGACCTCAAGACGCTGGTGAAGATCGCCCGGGACATCTACCCGCACGATTTCCTCGCCGACAGCTCCTACATCGCGGCCGTGAAGCCCTGGGACGCCAAGTCCGCCGCCGACCCGGCGACGCGGCAGCTCCTCACCGAGGGGATCCGCCGCCTCGACGAGGACGCCCGCACCCGCCACAAGGTGCCCTACGCGCAGGTCGGCTGGGAGGCCGACCGGGTCGTCCTGCTCCAGGCCGTCGCGCACACGCCCTTCTTCAAGGCGCTCAGGGCCGACCTCGTCGTCTCGCTCTACAACCAGCCCGACCTGTGGGCGAAGTTCGGCTACGAGGGCTCCTCGGCCGACAAGGGCGGCTACATCGCCCGCGGCTTCAACGACATCGACTGGCTGCCGAAGGTCTGAGGACCGGCCGCCCGACGCCAACGAAGAACGAGGCGCGCCCGGGCGCGAGACCGCGGACGACGCGGCCCGCCGGCGCCAGCGGAGGAAACCATGGCCGGATTCGACCTGAACGACGACGGGCTCGTCGTCATCGTGGGCTCGGGCGCGGGCGGCGGCACGCTCGGCACCGAATTGGCGCTCAAGGGCATCAGGACCGTGATCCTGGAGGCCGGCGCCCGGCACAACATGGAGGATTTCGTCAACGACGAGTGGGCGAGCTTCGCCCAGCTCGCCTGGACGGACATGCGCACCACCTCCGGCTCCTGGCGGGTGGCGCGGGACTTCCCCAACCTGCCGGCCTGGATCGTCAAGGCGGTGGGCGGCTCGACCGTGCACTGGGCCGGCGCCTCGCTGCGCTTCGAGGAGCACGAGTTCCGCATCCGCGACCATTACGGCGCGATCCCGGGCGCCAACCTGCTCGACTGGCCGATCACCCGGGCCGAACTCGACCCCTGGTACGAGAAGGCCGAGGACCGGATGGGCGTGACCCGCACCAACGGCATCCCGGGCCTGCCCGGCAACAACAACTACAAGGTGCTTGAGGCCGGCGCCCGCCGCCTCGGCTACCGGGAGGTCCATACCGGCCGGATGGCGATCAACAGCCAGGAGCGCCACGACCGCGGCGCCTGCCAGCAGATCGGCTTCTGCTTCCAGGGCTGCAAGTCGGGGGCGAAGTGGTCGACGCTGATCGCCGAGATCCCCCGCGGCGAGGCGACCGGCAACCTGGAGGTCCGCCCGGGCTGCATGGCGATCCGCATCGAGCACGATGCCTCCGGCAAGGTGACGGGCGTCGTCTACGCGGACGAGACCGGAACGCTGCAGCGCCAGAAGGCCCGCATCGTCGCGGTGGCCGGCAACTCGATCGAGAGCCCGCGCCTCCTCCTCAACAGCGCCTCGTCCCTGTTCCCGGACGGGCTCGCCAATTCCTCCGGGCAGGTCGGCCGCAACTACATGCGGCACATGACCGGCAGCGTCTACGGCGTGTTCGAGAAGTCGGTCCACATGTACCGCGGCACCACCATGGCGGGCATCATCCGCGACGAGGCGCGCCACGACCCGTCGCGCGGCTTCGCGGGCGGCTACGAGATGGAGACGCTCTCCCTCGGCCTGCCCTTCATGGCGGCCTTCCTCAACCCGGGCGCCTGGGGGCGCAGCTTCACCAGCGCCATGGAGCAGTATCCGCGCATGGCCGGGATGTGGCTCGTCGGCGAGGACATGCCCCAGGAGACGAACCGCATCACCCTCGACCCGGTGCAGAAGGACGCGCACGGGATGCCGGTCGCGCACGTCCACTTCGACGACCACCCGAACGACATCGCGATGCGCGACCACGCCTACCGGCAGGGCGCGGCGGTCTACGAGGCGGTGGGCGCGACCGTCACCTACCCGACCCCGCCCTATCCGAGCACCCACAACATGGGCACCAACCGCATGAGCGCGCGGCCGCGCGACGGCGTCGTGAACAAGTTCGGCCAGACCCACGACGTCGGGAACCTGTTCGTCTCGGACGGCAGCCAGTTCACCAGCGGCGCGGCCTGCAACCCGACGCTGACCATCGTGGCCCTGGCGCTGCGGCAGGCGGACCACATCGCGGGCGCGATGCAGCGGCGGGAGATCTGATCCGGGCCGCGCCGCGCGAGCGGGCCCGGGCTGGCGATCGCACCGCCCGGGCCGGATCGGCCGCGTCGCGGCCGGCGCCGATCCGCGCGAGGAGGAGCGTCGCCGAGGCCCCCGGGCGCGTCGGCCCGCCATCATCGGATTTCCCGATAAGAAACCGCCGGAAATTGCGCTTTTGACCCGACAATCCCGATGGTAGCCCTCTCCCCAGCGATGCCCGTGTCGGGCCGAGCCGAGGAGATTGCGATGTCGGACCTGTTTGCCTCCACCAGGAGAGAAGAAATTGCCCCCTTCCTGGGCAAGCATTTCATCTATACCTATGAGAACGGCTGGCAGTACGAGATGTATATCAAGAACGAGCGGACGATCGATTACCGCATCCACAGCGGCATCGTCGGCGGCCGCTGGGTTCGCGATCAGGTCGCCCATATCGTCCGACTCTCCGACGAGGTGGTGAAGATCTCCTGGGATGAGCCGACCGGGACGACGGTGAGCGTCGCCGTGAACTTCGAGGAGCGCCGCATCCACGGCGTGATCTTCTTCCCGCAATGGATCGCCCAGGATCCGAAGCGGACCGTCTGCTTTCAAAACGAGCATCTCGACAGGATGCGCCAGTACCGCGATGCCGGCCCGACCTACCCGAAGCTGGTGGTCGACGAGTTCGCCTCGGTCACGTTCCTGGAGGATTGCGGCATCGACAACCAGGAGGTGATCGCCTGCGCGCCGGCCGACCTGCCGGACGGGTACGCCGCGCGGCAGAACTGACGATCGGCGATCAGTCGCGCATCAGCAGGCCGGCGAGGTCACGGGTCGCCGGGCCGGCCTGCTCCTCGTCGGCGTGGATCAGGCCGAGCGGGATCAGCCGCGTGCTGCCGGCCGCGAGCCGCAGGGGCAGGAGACGCCCCGCGGCGATGTCCTCGGCCACCAGATGGCGCGGCAGCCAGCCGTAGCAGAGCCCGCGGCACACCACCGCCACGGCCGCCTCCACCGTGTCGACGTGCCAGATCTGCCGCTCGGCGGGGGCGGGCCCCTCCGTGGCGCGGCCCCGGCCCTGCCCCGGCCAGCCCTGCCCCTGGATGAACACGAGCCAGTGGCGGGACAGGGTGGCCTGGGTCAGCGGGCCGCCCCCCCGCGCGTGCAGCGGGTGGTCGCGATGGGCGACGGCCAAGAGCTCGACGGTGAGGAAGCGCCGGCAGGCCCGCGCGCGCGGATCCCAGACCGTGACGGCGAGGTCGAAGGGCGCGTCGAGCGGGTCGGGGGCGGTCTGCCGCACGAGTTCCCGCAGGTCGACGCGGACATGCGGGTGCGCGTCGCGGAACGCCGCGAGGGCGTCGCACAGACGCTGCCGCGGGAAGAGGCTGTCGATCAGCAGCCGGATTTCGGCCTGGTGCCCGGCGGCGAGGAAGCGGCTGCGCTCCTCCAGCCGGACCAGGTCGTCGATCAGCGGCGCGGCCTCGGCCAGCAGGGCGCGGCCGGCCTCCGTCAGGATCGCGCGGCGCCCCTCGCTCTCCAGGAGCGCGAGGCCGAGGCGCTCCTGCAGCTGGGCGACGGCGTAGCTCACCGAGGATTGACTGCGATGCAGGTGCTCCGCCGCCCGCGCGAAGCTGCCCGCCTCGACCACGGCGCGCAGCACGGCCCATTGCTCGACGCTGGTTCTCGGGACGGACCTCATGCGGGAAGGACCGCCATGGGGCCGCGCCGCCGCTCCCGCGCCGGAGAGGCGAGCCCGTCCGGCCGCCCGGCGCAGAGGGGGCCGGATGGCGCGCAGGCCCGCGCGGCGACCCGGACGGGGGCGGCCGCCCCCGTCACTCCGCCGCCATCAGCACCGGCGCCCCGAACCGCCCGGTCCCGCCCCGGGCGAGGGCGATCAGGCAGCAGCAGCGCAGCAGGGAGGCGAAGTTCCGCACCTCGCCGTGGCGCTCCATCACCTCGTCGTGCAGCTTGGTGGCGAACTTGGCCACGCTGAGATTCTCCTGCCGGGCGATGTCCTCCAGGATGGTCCAGAAGGCGGTTTCCAGCCGCAGCGAGGTGCAGTGGCCGCCGATGCGCAGCGAGCGGGTCTCGCAGGCGTAGTTCTCCGGCGGCTGCTCCGCGAAGATGCGGCACATGGGCGTCCTCCCGAGTTCGGAGGAAGCCTAGCCAACCCCGTGGCCGCCGGGCAAGCCGCCGCGGCTGCGGCCCTGCCGCAGCGTCGCGGCCCTGCCGCAGCGTCGCGGCCGGCTCCGGCGTCCGGGGAGGCCCGCCGCCGCGGCTGTTCCCCTGGCTGCCGACATGTTCTAGACGGGCGGCTTCCGTCGAAGCTGCCGAGACCCGTCATGTCCGCCGCCCTCCGCCCCGTCCCGCGCCCCGGTGTCCTCGCGATCGAGGCCTACGTGCCGGGCAAGAGCGCGGCGCCGGCCGGGGTGAAGCTCCACAAGCTGTCCTCGAACGAGACGCCGCTCGGGCCGAGCCCCGCCGCGGTCGCGGCGATGCGGGAGACCGCGTCCCACCTCGAACTCTACCCCGACGGCAGCGCGGCGGCCCTGCGCCGCGCCATCGCGGGCAAGTACGGGCTCGACCCGGCGCGCATCGTCTGCGGGGCGGGCTCGGACGAATTGCTGTCGCTCCTCACCTACGCCTTCATGGGGCCGGGCGACGAGGGGATCTACTCGGAATACGGGTTCCTGGTCTACCGCATCGCCATCCTGGCGGCGGGCGGCACGCCGGTCGTCGCCCCCGAGCGCGACCACACCGCGGACGTCGACGCGATCCTCGCCGCGGTCACGCCGCGCACCCGCATCGTCTACCTCGCCAACCCGAACAACCCGACCGGCACCTACCTGCCCTTCGACGAGGTGCGCCGGCTCCACGCCGGGCTGCCCGGCGACGTGCTGCTGGTGCTCGACGCGGCCTATGCCGAGTACGTGCGCCGCAACGACTACGCGGCCGGGCTCGAACTCGTGGCCGAATCCGAGAACGTAGTCATGACCCGCACCTTCTCGAAGGCCTACGGGCTCGCGGCCCTGCGGATCGGCTGGATGGTGGCCCCGCCGGCCGTGGCGGACGCGGTCAACCGCATCCGCGGCCCCTTCAACCTCGGCAGCCCCGCCATCGCGGCGGGCGCCGCCGCGGTGGCGGACGACGCCCACATCGCGGCGGCCGTGGCCCACAACGAGGAATGGCTGCCGAAGGTGACCCGCGCGCTCACCGAGATCGGCCTGTCCGTGACGCCGAGCGTCGGCAACTTCGTGCTGATCCACTTCCCCGACGCGCCGGGACGCGGCGCCGCCGAGGCCGACGCCTTCCTCACCGCCCGCGGCCTGATCCTGCGCCGCGTCGCCGCCTACGGCCTGCCTCACGCGCTTCGCATGACGATCGGCTCGGCCGAGGCGAACGAGGCGGTGATCGCGGCCCTGCGCGCCTTCGTGAAGGACCACCCCGATGCGTGAGGCCCCCCAGCGGATCGGCCGGCTCGCCCTGGTCGGGCTCGGGCTGATCGGCTCCTCGATCGCCCGCGCGGCGCGCCAGTACGGCCTCGCGGAGACCATCGTGGCCATCGACCGCGACCTGGCGGTGCTGGAGCGCGTCCGCGCGCTCGGCCTCGCGGATCACGCCACGGACGACCCCGCGGAGGGCGCGGCCGGGGCCGATCTCGTCATCCTGTGCGTGCCGGTCGGCGCGGTCGGGCCCGTCGCGGCGGCGCTGGCGGGCGCCCTGCGGCCGGGCGCGATCCTGTCGGACGTCGGCTCGGTGAAGGGCGCGGTGGTGGCCGCCGCGACGCCGCACCTGCCCGAGGGCGTCGCCTTCGTGCCGGCCCACCCGGTGGCGGGCACCGAGCAATCCGGGCCCGATGCGGGCTTCGCCACCCTCTTCCAGGGCCGCTGGTGCATCCTCACCCCGCCCGAGGGCACGGATCCGGCGGCGGTGGCGCGGGTGCGGGCATTCTGGGAAGGGATGGGCTCGGTGGTCGAGACGATGAGCGCGGCCCATCACGACCTCGTGCTCGCCATCACCAGCCACGTCCCGCACCTCATCGCCTACAACATCGTCGGCACGGCGGCGGATCTCGAGACCGTGACCCAGTCCGAGGTGATCAAGTTCTCGGCCGGCGGGTTTCGCGACTTCACCCGCATCGCCGCCTCCGACCCGACCATGTGGCGCGACGTCTTCCTGACCAACAAGGAGGCGGTGCTGGAGATGCTCGGCCGCTTCAACGAGGACCTCGCGGCGCTGGCGCGGGCCATCCGCTGGGACGACGGCGACGCGCTGCACGCCCTGTTCACCCGCACCCGCGCCATCCGCCGCGGCATCGTGGCGATGGGCCAGGAGACGGCGGAGCCGGATTTCGGGCGCCGGAAGGGCTGAGGGCCGGCCTCGCGGAGGGGCGCTCGTCCGCCCCCGCCCGCCGATGCATCGCCGCCACGCCCCGGCCCGAGGGAACCCTTTCCGTCCTCAAGCTTTGCCATAAGCGTTGCCATTCCGGGCCGGCTCCCCCAGAGTCCGGCCGGGGCGGCGCACGAGCCTGACGGCGGAGTTCCCGGTGTTCCATCGATCGCATCCGGTGCGCGGGCTCCTCGCCGCGCTGGTCGCCGCGCCGATCGCGGCCTGCTCCTCGATCCCGCGGGCGCCCTACACGGCCGCGGAGGCCGCGGTCGCCACGGTGCCGGGCCAGGCGCCGACGATCCGCTACTGGGCCGACGCCCCGGCCTCCGCCTTCGCGGAGGTGAGCCGGGCGGCCGTCGCCCAGAAGGAGCCCTTCACCTACCTCGCCCTCTCGGGCGGCGGCGGGGACGGCGCCTACGGGGCGGGCGTGCTCAACGGCTGGAGCGAGACCGGCCGGCGGCCGGTCTTCACCCTCGTCTCGGGGGTCTCGACCGGCGCCCTCATCGCACCCTTCGCCTTCCTGGGACCGGCCTACGACCCGACCCTGCGGGAGATCTACACCAGCGGCATCGCCTCGACCCTGGTCCAGTCCCCGAACCCGCTCAACATCCTGCTCGGCGACGGGCTCTTCGCGGACCAGCGCCTGCGCGACCTCGTCGGGCGCTACGTCACGCCCGAGATCCTCGCCCAGGTGGCCGAGGAGCACCGCAAGGGCCGCCGGCTCCTCGTCGTGACGACGAATCTCGACGCGCAGCGCGCCGTGATCTGGGACATGGGCGCGATCGCCGCGAGCGGCCAGCCGAACGCCGTCGCCCTGTTCCGCGACGTGCTCGCGGCCTCCGCCAGCGTGCCGGCGGTCTTCCCGCCGATGCTGATCGACGCCCAGGCGGGCAGCCACGGCTTCCAGGAGATGCACGTCGACGGCGCCGTGGCGACGCCGGTCTTCACCCTGCCGGAATCCTTCCTGTCGCAGGATTCCCGCATCGTCCGCGGCCGCGGCAAGCCCAACATCTACGTGGTGATCAACGGCCGCATCGAGCCGAGCTTCGACCTCGTCCAGAACCGGACCCTCTCCATCGCGTCCCGCACCCTCTCGACGGTGGGCCGCGCCCGCTCGCGGGCGACGCTCGCCAGCACCGCGGCCTTCGCCCGCCGCAACGGGATCGGCTTCAACCTGACCTACATCGACCGGGGCATCCCGGAGGTCGCGGCCGACCAGGGCTTCGACACCGCCTACATGCGCAGCCTGTTCGAGGACGGCTACGCGAAGGCCCGCTCCGGGTCGCTGTGGGAGACGACTCTGCCGCGGGACGCGCAGGTGGAGAGGCAGGCGGAGCTGCGGTAGCGATCAGGCGCGGACCCGCGGCGATCCCGCCGCGGATCCTTGCCGAGCCGAGCCCCGCGCGCATTGGACGAGACGACGCGCCGCCGCGGGCGGCCGAGAGGACGAGATGCGCCGTCCCTCTCGGAGACGACCCAGGTCGGGATCGACGCCCTGGCCTGCGGAACGGGGGACGTTCAGGTCGGTTTCCGCTCGCGGCTGGATCTCGTGGCGGCATCGAACCTCTCGGCGGCCGTCGAGAGCCCGATGCGGGGCATGGCGATCTCCAACCTGGTCGGCTTCGCCGTGCCGAGACTGGCCGTCGCGCGGCTCGGCCCCGAGATCCGCGCCTGACGCGCCGGCCGCGGTCCGGCGCTTGCAGTTCGCCCCCGCATGCGCAATGCCGTTTTTCAAGATGCGAAGATCCCGGGAGGAGAGCCGATGAGCGCCAGCGCCAAGCCCAACCCGACGCCGATCGTGGGGCCCCGCGGCGTCGCCGACCCGGATCCGGGCGAGACCGCCGATTGGCTCGCCTCCCTCGAATCGGTGGTGCGCCATGCCGGGCCCGAGCGGGCCCGCTTCCTCCTCGACCGGCTGGAGGAGAAGGCCAAGGCGATCGGCCTCGTCGACGAGGCGCCGCCCTACTCGCCCTACCGGAACACGATCCCGCTCGAGAAGCAGCCGCCCTATCCGGGCGACCTCGCCCTCGAGGAGCGCCTGACCTCGATCATGCGCTGGAACGCCCTCGCCATGGTGGTGCGGGCCAACATGGCCTACGGCGAACTCGGCGGCCACGTGGCGAGCTACGCCTCCGCGGCCGAGCTCTTCGAGCTCGGCTTCAACCACTTCTTCAAGGCGGGCGACGCGACCGGGGCGGGCGCCGACCTCGTCTTCTTCCAGCCCCACTCGGCCCCGGGCGTCTACGCCCGCGCCTTCCTGGAGGGGCGGCTCTCGGAGGAGAACCTGCGGCACTACCGGCAGGAGATCGCCGGGTCGGGCCTCTGCTCCTACCCGCATCCCTGGCTGATGCCGGATTTCTGGCAGGTGCCGACCGGCTCGATGGGGATCGGGCCGATCAACGCCGTCTATCAGGCGCGGTTCATGCGCTACCTGCGCGACCGCGGCTTGGCCGACACCGAGGGCCGCCACGTCTGGGGCGTGTTCGGCGACGGCGAGATGGACGAGCCGGAATCGATCGCCGGCCTCGCCCTGGCGGCCCGCGAGAAGCTCGACAACCTCACCTTCGTGATCAACTGCAACCTGCAGCGCCTGGACGGGCCGGTGCGCGGCAACGGCCAGATCATCCAGGAGCTGGAGAGCACCTTCCGGGGCGCCGGCTGGCACGTCATCAAGGTGCTGTGGGGCTCGGAGTGGGACGCGATCTTCGCCCGCGACACCAACCACGCCCTGCTGCGCCGCTTCGCCGCCACCGTCGACGGCAAGTACCAGACCCTCGGGGCCAAGGACGGGGCCTACAACCTCGCGCACTTCTTCGGCGAGGACGAGGAGGTGAAGGCGCTGGTCTCGCACATGTCGGACGCGGACGTGGACCGGCTCAAGCGCGGCGGCCACGATTTCCGCAAGCTCTACGCCGCCTTCGCGGCGGCCAAGGCCACGAAGGGCCGCCCGACCGTGATCCTGGCCAAGACCAAGAAGGGCTACGGCATGGGCGGGGCGGGCGAGTCGCGCATGACCGCCCACCAGGCCAAGAAGCTCGACACCGACGCGCTCAAGGCCTTCCGCGACCGCTTCGCGCTGCCGCTCTCGGACGCGGAGGTCGAGCGCCTCGACTTCTACCGGCCGCCGGAGGAGAGCGCGGAGCTGCGCTACCTGCGCGCGCGCCGGCAGGCCCTGGGCGGCGTCCTGCCGAAGCGCCGCCGCACCGCCGACCCGGTCGCGGTGCCTGGCCTTGCCGCGACCAGCGCCTTCGCGCTGGAGGCGGACGGCAAGGAGATGTCGACCACGATGGCGGCGGTGCGCATCCTCGGCGGCCTGCTGCGCCACAAGGAGCTCGGGCCGCGGGTGGTGCCGATCGTCGCCGACGAGGCCCGCACCTTCGGCATGGCCAACCTGTTCCGGCAGGTCGGCATCTACTCGCCGCAGGGCCAGCTCTACGAGCCCGAGGATGCGGGCTCGATGCTGTACTACAAGGAGTCCCGCGACGGGCAGCTCCTGGAGGAGGGCATCACCGAGGCGGGGGCGATCTCGTCCTGGGTGGCGGCGGCGACGTCCTACAGCGTGCACGGGCTGGCGATGCTGCCCTTCTACATCTACTACTCGATGTTCGGCTTCCAGCGGGTCGGCGACCTGATCTGGGCGGCGGCGGACCAGCGGGCGCGGGGCTTCCTGATCGGGGCGACGGCCGGCCGCACCACGCTCGGCGGCGAGGGGCTGCAGCACCAGGACGGGTCGAGCCTGCTGGTGGCCTCGACCATCCCGAATTGCCGCGCCTACGACCCCGCCTTCGCGTACGAGATGGCGGTGATCCTCGACCACGGCACCCGGCGGATGATGGCCGAGGGGCAGGACGAGTTCTACTACGTCACCGCCATGAACGAGAACTACGCCCAGCCCTCGATGCCGGCGGGGGTCGAGGCGGGCATCCTGCGCGGCCTCTACCGCTGCGCCGCCTTCGGGCAGGAGGGCGAGGTGCGGCTCCTCGGCGCGGGTGCGATCCTGCCCGAGGTGATCGCGGCGGCCCGGATGCTCGCCGAGGAATGGGGGATCGGGGCGACGGTGTTCAGTGCCACGAGCTTCAGCGAACTTGCCCGGGACGCGCAGGCGGCCGCGCGGGCGGCGCGGCTGAAGCCGGAGGCGCCGGCCCCGCGCAGCCACGTGGCCGAACTCCTGCCGGGCCGCGCCCCGGTGATCGCGGCGACCGACTACGTGCGGGCCTATCCGCAGCTGATCGCGCCCTACGTCGAGGGCCGCTTCGTGGCGCTCGGCACGGACGGGTTCGGCCGCAGCGACACCCGCAACCGGCTGCGCCGCTTCTTCGAGGTCGACCGGCAGCACGTGGTCGTGGCGGCGCTGACGGCGCTGGCCGACGAGGGCGCGCTGCCGCGCGCGAAGGTGGCCGAGGCGGTGGCCCGCTACGGGCTCGATCCCGAGGCCCCGCCGCCCTGGACGGTGTGATCCGCTCACGACCAGCTTTCCGCAACCCGCTCGCCGGCATCGCCGCGGGGTCCCTCCCCGGAGGGGACCCCAGGGCCCCTCCCCGGAGGGGGACCCCAGGGCTCCTCCCCGGAGTGGGACCCCAGGGCTCCTCCCCGGAGGGGGACCCCGCGGCCGCGTCGTCGGCCTCCCGCGCCTCTCACCCGAACCCCGCCGCATGAGCACCCGCCTGCCCGTCACCGTCCCCGACATCGGCGACTTCGCCGACGTGCCCATCGTCGAGATCCTGGTGAAGCCCGGCGACCGCATCGCCGTGGACGACCGGCTGATCAGCCTCGAATCCGACAAGGCCACGATGGAGGTGCCCTCGCCGGTGGCGGGCGTGGTGGCCGAACTCCTCGTCGCGATCGGCAGCAAGGTCTCGGCCGGCACGCCGATCCTGACCCTGGACACCTCCGGCGAGGCCCCCGCCCCCGCGCCGCGCGAATCGCCCGCGGCGGCCCCCGCCGCGCCGCGCCCCGCTTCCCCCGAGCCGCCCAGCCCGCCCGAGCCGCCCAAGCCGCCCGCCGCCGACCCGCTGCCCGCCGACGGCGCGGCCTCGATTCACGCCACCCCGGCGGTGCGCGCCTACGCGCGGGAACTCGGCGTGCCCCTCGACGCGGTGCCGGCGACCGGCCCCGCCGGCCGGGTCCTGCGCGAGGACGTCCAGGCCTACGTGCGCGGGAGCCTCGCCCGCCCGCCGGCCCCGCCCGCGCCGGTCCCGGTTACCGGCATCGGGGCCGGCCTGCCGGCCTGGCCGCAGGTGGCCTACGAGAAGTTCGGGCCGGTGCGGCGGGAGCCGCTCTCGCGGCTCCAGCAGCTCTCGGGGCCGAACCTCGCGCGCAACTGGCTCACCATCCCGCACGTCACCAATTTCGACCACGCGGACGTGACCGAGAGCGAGGCCTTCCGGCGCGAGCTCAACGGCGAGCCCCGCCAGCCTGCCGTCAAGGTCACCATGACGGCCTTCCTGCTGAAGGCGGCGGCGGCGGCCCTGCGGGCTCATCCCCGCTTCAACGCCGCCCTGGACGGCGGCGACCTGATCCTCAGGGACTACGTCCATGTCGGCTTCGCGGCCGACACCCCGCGCGGCCTCGTCGTGCCGGTGGTGCGCGACTGCGACCGCAAGGGCATCGTCGCCATCGCGGCCGAGATGGCGGAGCTCGCCGCGCAGGCCCGCGCCGGCACCCTGAAGGCCGAGGCAATGCAGGGGGGCTGCTTCTCGGTCTCCTCCCTCGGCGGCGTCGGCGGGGACGGGTTCACGCCGATCATCAACGCGCCCGAGGTCGCGATCCTGGGGGCGGCGCCGGCCCGGATCGAGCCGGTCTGGGACGGCGCGCTCTTCCAGCCCCGGCTGATCCTGCCCCTGACGCTGTCCTGGGACCACCGGGTGGTGGACGGCGTCGCGGCGGCCCGCTTCCTGCGCCACGTGGCCGAGACCCTCGCCGACATCCGCCGGGCGATCCTGTAGGATCGCCGGGTGAATTACCGCCACGTCTTCCACGCCGGCAACCACGCCGACGTTCTCAAGCATTGCGTGCTCGCCCGGGTGCTGGCCTACCTGCTGCGCAAGGACACGCCGTTCCGGGCCGTCGACACCCATGCGGGGATCGGCTGGTACGACCTCGCCGCCGACGAGGCCGCGCGCACGGGCGAGTGGCAGGACGGCTGGGGCCGCCTCGCCGCGCCGTTCCCGGACGCCGTCGAGGCCCTGCTGGCCCCCTACCGGGAGGCGGTGGCGGCGGTGCGGGCGCGGCACGGGGCCGACGCCTATCCGGGCTCGCCGGCCCTGATCCGCCACTTCCTGCGCCCGGGCGACCGGGGCGTGTTCGTGGAACTCCACCCGGCGGACGGCGCCCTGCTGCGGGAGCGCTTCGCCCGCGACGGGCGCAGCAAGGTGATGGCGCTCGACGGCTGGACCGCCCTGCCCGCGCTCATTCCCCCGAAGGAGCGGCGGGGGCTCGTGCTGATCGATCCGCCTTACGAGGTGCCGGGCGAGATCGACCGGCTCGGGCGCGACCTCGCCAAGGCGGTCGCGAAATGGCCGACCGGGCTCTACCTCGCGTGGTACCCGATCAAGGATATCGGCGCGGTCGACCGGATGGCGGCCGCCCTGGCCGCGGCGCTCGACCGCCCGGCCCTGCGCATCGACCTCCTGATCGACCGCCCCGATGACCCGACGCGGCTCTCGGGCAGCGGCCTGATCGCCGTGAACCCGCCCTTCACGCTCGCCGCCGAGATGGAGACCGTGCTGCCGGCCCTGGCCGAGCGCCTCGCCCGGGCCGGCTACGGCGCCTTCCGCTGCGCGCCGCTCGGTCGGGCGGGCTGATACCGCCGGTCATTCGACATGACCGGTGGCGCTGCTCTCGAATTTTCGCCAAGCCTCTGGCTCACCAAGCCTCTGGTTCGCCAAGCCTTTGTCCTGAGAGCGAAAATTCGGGACGGAGCAAAGGCTCGATGCGTCGGCATCCTGAGCCGTCGGCATGATTCGGCGGATCCGCGCGTTCCGGTTACCGAGCGTTAGGGGCGGCGTGCTTGGCTCAGCGGCGAGGGGAGCCCGCCCATGATCGACGCCGTCGCCACCGCCACGTCCGGCCTTCTCGCCGCGACCCGACGCGCCGACGCGGCCGCCGCGCAGGTCGCCACCGCCCCGGCCGGCGAGTCCGGCGGCGTGCTTCCGGCCGCCGTGACGCTCGCGACCGCCGGGACCGAGATCTCGGTCGGGGTCGCAATCCTGCGCCAGGCCAACGAGATGCAGAAGCAGGTGCTCGACCTCCTGGTGTGACACGGGATCCGCTTGATCGACGCGGATCCCGGATCACGCGCCCGCGCGGCGCCTGAGCGACGCCGACATCCGCATGGCCGAAATCGGAGATGGCGACGCCATCAACCGGATGTCGGATGATGACGCGGCGTCCGGCCGGGCGCCGCCCCGGACGTCCGGGGCGGCGCGGGCCTCAATGGGCGGCCTCGGGCAGCACGACCCCGTTGGCGGCGTGGTGGCGCCTGAGCATCGGGCGCAGCACCGCGAGCGCCAGCGTCGCGGCGATCAGGTCCAGGATCGCCACCGTGTACAGCACCGTCGCCCAGGTCCCGGTCGCCTGCATCAGCAGGTTGCCCACCGGCACCAGCAGCGCGGCCAGACCCTTGGCGCAGTACAGCACCCCGTAGATCTTCCCGATGTGCTTCGACCCGAACGTGTCCGCCGCCGTCGCGCTGAACAGGCTGTAGACCTCCCCCCAGGCCAGGAACACGATCCCGCTCAGGATCACGAACGCCCACGGGTTCGAGCCGAAATACCCCAGCGCCACGATGCCGAGCCCCTCCAGCGAGAACGCGATGAACATCGTCTTCTCGCGCCCGATCCGGTCCGAGATCCAGCCGAAGAACGGCCGCGAGATCCCGTTCATGATCCGGTCCAGCATCAGCGCGAAGGGCAGCGCCGCCATGGTCACGAAGTACAGGTTGACCTGGAAGTTCTTGACGCCGAGATCTTGCGCGATCACCCCGAGCTGGGCCACCGCCATCAGCCCGCCGGTCACCGTGCAGGTGAACATCAGCAGCATCACCCAGAACACCGGGGTGCGCAGGGCCTCCGGCAGGGTGTAGTCGCGCCGGCTCTGCAGCACGCTCGCCGAGTAGGTGACCTCGCTCCGGCCCGGGGCGCGCAGGCCGACCGAGGCCAGGATGATCAGGGCGCCCTGGATCAGGCCGAAGACGAAGAAGGCCTGCTGGAAGCCGCCCTCGGCGATCATGCTGGCGATGGGCAGGATGGTGAGGGCCGAGCCGGCGCCGTAGCCGCCCGCGGTGAGGCCGACGGCCAGGCCGCGCCGGTCGGGGAACCACTTGAGGGCGTTGGCGATGCAGGTGGCGTAGACGCAGCCGACGCCGATGCCGCCGACCACGGCGCCGAGGTAGTAGCCGCTGAGGGACGTGGCGTAGGAGTTGATGATCCAGGCCAGGCCGGTGAAGAGGCCGCCGGCCATGACGACGCGGCTGGGCCCGTAGCGGTCGATGAAGTGGCCCTCGACCGGGGTGAGCCAGGTCTGGGTGACCACGAAGAGGGTGAAGGCGACCTGGATGGCGGCGCGGTCCCAGCCGAAGGTCTTCTGGATCTCGGGGACGAACAGGGTCCAGGCGTACTGGATGTTGGCGGCGGCGACCATGCAGATCACCCCGAGGGTCAGCTGGAGCCAGCGGCCCGCGATCGCGGGGGCCTGGGCCCGGGTGGCGGCAACGGACGTCATCTGCGGCGTCTCTCCCTGGGATCCGGTGGTTGGGGGAACGGGTCGCGCGGGGTGCCCGCGCGCCGCGGCGGCGCGCATCGCACCCGCCCGTCATTCAGTATTTTTCGCTTGATCACGAATGCAAAAAGATTTTTTTTGATGTACTTTGAAATTTCGATGAAGCGGGACCGGCCGGGATTGCGCGCGTCATCGGCTTCGGGGAGAGTGCGCACCCTTTGCCCGGTGCCCCCCTCCCTCGTCAGGTCCGCGCGATGTGCGAATTGCTCGGCATGAGCGCGAACGTGCCCACCGACATCCGCTTCAGCTTCGCGGGCCTCGCCCGGCGCGGGGGCGAGACCGGGCCGCACGGGGACGGCTGGGGCATCGCCTTCTACGAGGGGCGCGGCTGCCGCAGCTTCCACGACCCGCAGGCGAGCGCCCGCTCGGAGATCGCCCGGCTGATCCGCCAATACCCGATCAAGAGCCGCATCGTGGTGGCGCATGTGCGCCGGGCCAATCGCGGCCGGGTCTCCCTGGAGAACACCCACCCGTTCAGCCGGGAATTGTGGGGCCGCACCTTCACGTTCGCGCATAACGGGCAACTGAAGGGCGTGAAGCGGCTGCCGCTCGGGCGGTTCAAGCCGGTCGGCACCACGGACAGCGAGCACGCCTTCTGCTGGATGCTGGGGCGGCTCGAAGCGCGCTGGAAGACGCTGCCGAGGCCGACCCTGCTCGACGGCGCCGTGCGCGCCCTCTCGGCGGAGCTGCACGGGCTCGGCGTGTTCAACATGCTGCTCACCGACAGCCGCACGCTCTACGCGCATTGCGGCAAGCGTCTCTGCTACCTCACCCGCCGGGCGCCGTTCGGCACCGCCACGCTGATCGACGAGGATTGGTGCGTGAACTTCTCCGAGGAGACCACGCCCGACGACATCGTGACGGTGGTGGCGACCCAGCCGCTCACCCGCGACGAGCGCTGGATCGACCTCGCGCCCGGCACCGTGCTGGCCTTCCGCCTCGGCGTGCCGGACGGGGACGAGACGGGAGCGGGCGTCGGAGGCTGAGCCGGATCGGCGGGGGCGGGCGGGCGGCGGGCTTTTCGGCGCGGCCCCTCACCCGCGCCGCGTTCCCTGTCCGCCGAAGTTCGGCGATGCGGTCGCGGAGGGGTCCTGGGCTTCGGGAGGGGCCGCGAAGCCGAAGCCGGCCGCGACTTCGTCGAGTTCGTCGAAGGACAAGTCCTCCTTGGCCGCCTCCTCGATGACGTCGAGGCTGTTGATCTGCTCGGCCGAGAGCGGCTCCGTGGCGCGCCGCTTGAAGAATCTGATGCCCATGATGGGCTCTCCCTCGCCCTGCCGGTCGTCAAGCGGGTGCAGCCTGCCCGGGGGCGCGGCGCGCGACCGTGCGGTGGCGCACAGCCCAGCCCGGCCCGGGTCGCGCGCCGTGCCCGATCACGCTCCCGCCACGCCGATCTCCGCCCGGAAGGCAGCGAGGAAGCGCGCGATCTCCGCGTGCCGGGCCGCCGCCATGCTCCGTCCGGTCGCGGTCTGGAAGCCGGTAGCCAGGCGCAGGAGCTTCGTCTCGAAGTGATCGAGCGCGAAGCGCCGGTCGTCGCGCGGCCGGCGACGCGCGTCCGGATCGGCGCTGTCGTACAGGGCGGAGCCGATCCGGCCCGCGACGTAGAAGCAGCGCGCGACGCCGACCGCCCCGAGCGCGTCGAGGCGGTCGGCGTCCTGCAGGATCATCGCCTCGATCGTGGCCGGCGGGATCCCGGCCGAGAAGCTGTGGGCCTCGACCGCGTGGGCGACCGCCCCGATCCGCGGCGCGGGCCAGCCCCGCGTCGCGAGCAGGGCCGAGGCCCGCGCGGCCGCGCGGCGCGAGGCGTCGGCGCGGTCCGGCGCGTCCTTCTCGACGGCGACGCAATCGTGCAGGAGGCAGGCCGCCGCCAGGATCTCGGGATCGCCGCCCTCCCGCTCCCGGATCCGCCGCAGGTTGCGCCAGACCCGGACCAGGTGCGCGAGGTCGTGCGACCCGTCGCGGCACTCGGGCAGGTGCGGCGCGAGCGCGGCCGCGAGATCCGCGAAGGGCGACAAAGCGGCCGCGAAGGCGGCGTGGTCGGCGCGGGTCATGCGGTCCGTCGGGCGATGGCGCCGGGAGGATGCCCGGCGCTCCCGCAGGGAGGCGCGGCGGGAGGGCGCCGTCCAGGCGTCGTCTCCCCGCGCGCCCGGGCTTTCCACAGCCGCCGCGCGACCCATCTGTCGAAGGGTGCGGGCGTGCCCCGCCCGCCGTGCCGAACCCGATGCGGAGGCCCATGACGCAGGACAGCGCGCACGACCGCCAGAGCGAGTCGCGGCCCGGCCTCTCGGCCAGCATCCGCAGCCATCTCGGAAACCAGCTGCGGGTCGCCTACGAGACGCTCGGGGCGGAGGATCCGAGCGGGCGCTTCGCGGAGCTGGTCGCCCGGCTGGAGGCGGCCCTCGCCGCCGAGGGCCAGGTGGTCCGGCCCGAGTTCCGCGACGGGCTGCTGCAGGCGGTGCCCTCCCTGCGCGCCTTCGCCCTGTCGCTCACCAGCAACGCCGCGCGGGCCGACGACCTCGTGCAGGACACGCTGCTGAAGGGCTGGCAGCACCGGGCGCGGTTCCAGCCCGGCACCAACCTCAATGCCTGGCTGTTCACCATCCTGCGCAACATCTTCTACTCGGATCACCGCAAGCGGGTGCGCGAGGTCGAGGACCAGGACGGCTCCTACGCGGCCCGCCTCGCCACGGCGCCCCACCAGGGCGACCGGCTCGACGTGGAGGACCTGCAGAGCGCGCTGGCCAAGCTGCCGCCGGACCAGCGCGAGGCGCTGGTGCTGGTGGGGGCGGAGGGCGTCTCCTACGAGGAGGCAGCGGCGATCATGAACTGCAAGGTCGGCACCGTGAAGAGCCGGGTCAGCCGCGCGCGCAGCCGGCTCGCCGAACTTCTCGGCTACGACGAAGAGGATCTGGGCACCGACCGCCTGATCCAGTCGGCCATGCCCAAGGAGTAGCGCCCGGCCCCGCGCAGGCGCGCAAAACGCCCGCCCTTCCCGCAGCGGTGCCGCGATTTTCCACTGAACCGTTCCGCGCGTCGCCGCGTTACCCCGGCCGAATCCCGCCCCGCTCGACCGGGGTGGACTGGACCGAAACGGAGAATTTCCCATGAAGACCAAGACGCTTCTGGCGGCGGCCGCCCTGGCCTTCACCCTGCCGATGGCCGCCCAGGCCCAGGGCCTCGTGCGCGGGGCCGAGCGCGGCGCCGAGGAAGGCGCGGACGCGGCCGGTCCGATCGGCGGCATCGTCGGCGGCGCGGTCGGGGCGGCCACCGGCGCGGTCGGCGGCCTGCTCGGCATCGACGAGCGTCCGCGGTTCCGCGAATACGTCACCAACCGCCGCGTGCGCTCCTACGATTACGACGGCGACGTGCGCGTCGGCGCCGTGCTGCCCTCCTCGGGCGTGACCTATTACGAGGTCCCCTCCGAGTACGGCGTGCGCGGCCGGCGCTACACGGTGGTCAACGACCGCGTCGTCCTGGTCGATCCGGGTTCGCGCCGCGTCGTCCAGATCCTCGACTGACGGCCCGACCGCCGACCGAGCGCGCCGCCCCCGGGCGGCGCCGAAGCCCCGGCCCTCCCCGGCGGGCCGGGGCTTCCCGTTTCGCGCCCCCGCCGGTGCGGGTGTCCCGGACCGGCTCCACGGAGGAACCAGGATGACCTCGAGCGAAGAGGGCGATCCCGGCAGGGCCCGGGAGAGCGACGCGCAGGACGACCGGCCCGTCCTGCCTCCCCGGGTGCGCGATCACCTCGCCCGGCAATTGCGCGCCTCCTATCACCGCGACGGGGACAAGCCGGACTACCTCGGCGACCCCGTGCTGCCCCCGCATCTCGACCCGCAGCTGCGCCGCCTGGAGCGCCGCCTGAAGGCGCAGGAGGCCGGTGCCGAGGCGGTCGCGGCCGCCCTGCGCCAATTGCCCGGCCAAATGCCCGGCCAAGTGCCGAGCCAAGCGCCCCGCCAAGTGCCGAGCCAAGCGCCCCGCCAAATGCCCCGCCAGGCAACGGGCCGAGCGACCGGCCGAGGGGCCGGTGGCGCGGCCGAGCCGGACGCGTCCTGACCCCGGCTGCCCCCCCGCGACCCTGCCGGCCGTCAATCCTGCCCCTGTCATTCCCGGCGGGAGAGGACGACGATCCGGGTGTTCGTCCGGATGATGCGTTGGCCTGACCTGGAAGTCCCTGTAAAGTCGCGTTCAGGGAGGCGGCCATGGCGGATTGGAATGCGGCGCAATACCTGAAATTCGCCGATGAGCGGACGCGCCCGGCGGCCGACCTGCTCGCCCGCGTGCCGCTCGAATCTCCCGCCCGCGTGATCGATCTCGGCTGCGGCCCGGGCAACAGCACGGCGCTGCTCTGCGCGCGCTTCCCCCGGGCCGCCGTGACCGGGCTCGATTCTTCGCCCGACATGCTGGCCACGGCGCGGGAGCGCCTGCCGGCCGTGCGCTTCGTCGAGGCCGACCTCGCGGGCTTCACCCCGGCGGAGCCGCCCGACCTGCTCTTCGCCAACGCCGTGCTGCAATGGCTGCCCGACCATGCGGGGCTGCTGGCGCGGCTCGCCCGGATGCTCGCGCCCGGGGGCTGCCTCGCCGTGCAGATGCCCGACAACCTGGAGGAGCCGTCCCACCGGCTGATGCGCCGCGTCGCCGGCGAGGCGCCCTTCGCGGAGCGCCTCGCCCAGGCCGCCGCCGCCCGCACCCGGCTCGGCAGCTTCCGCGACTACGACGCGTGGCTCTCGGCGGCGGGCTGCACGGTCGATCTCTGGCGCACCACCTACGTGCATCCGCTGGCGGGCCATCGCGGCATCGTCGAGTGGGTGCGCGGCACCGGCCTGCGCCCCTTCCTCGACCCCCTCGACCCCGCGGATCAGGCGGCCTTCCTCGCCCGCTACGAGGCGGCCCTGGCGGAGGCCTACCCGCCGCAGGCGGATGGGCGCGTGCTCCTGCCCTTCCCGCGGCTGTTCCTGGTGGCGCGGCGGCGTTAGCGCGGTCGGGAGGCGTCCAGGGCGGCGGCAACCTTCCGGCGCGACGCGGGCGGATCGTGCCCGGCCACTCATCCCAAATTCGATCGATCCCTTCGGGATGGCGGATCTCGGCGTCGCTCACGCGCCGCGCGAGCGCGTGATCCGGGCTCCGCTCGGATCAACCGGATCCCGGATCAGTTCGCCTGGGCGCGGGGCTTCGGAGCGGGCTTGCCGGCCTGGCCCGCCGGGGCCGGGCAGCCGGCCGGCTTGCCCGCCTTCTCGTCCTTGCCGCCCGGCACGAACATCGCCGAGACGCGCCCGCCCGCGGTCGGGTCCATATTCGCCCGGCCGGTATTCATGTCGTAGACGAGGCGGTTGCCGCGGGTGACGTTCTGGCACTGGCTCAGCACCACGTTGCCCGTGAGGATCACCCGGTTCGCCGCCTTGTCGAACACGGCGTTGTCGCCGGTCGCCACCTGATCCTTGTTCACCACCGTCACCGGCCCGGCGCAGACCACCTGCCGGATCGCCCCGCTGTCGGTCGGGTCGACCGGCTTCGCCTCCGCGGCCCGCGTGTCGGCAGGCTTGACCTCGGCGGGCCTCGCGGCCGGCTTCGCCTGTCCGGTCCTGCTCTCCGCCCCCTTCGGATCGGCGGCCCTGGTATCCGCGCCTTTGGCCCCGACCGGCTTGGTCTCGGCCAGCTTGGTTTCAGCGGGCTTGGCTTCAGCGGGCTTGGTTTCAGCGGGCTTGGCCTCCTCGGCCCTGGCCTCGTCCTTGGCGCCCTTGTCGCGGTTGCGCTGGTAATGGACGGTCATGCTGGAGCAGCGGATCGTGCTCTCGCCCTGCACCGCCACCACGTTGCCGGCGAAGACCGCCTTGTTCTCGTGGTCGAACACGTCGAGCCGGTCGGCGTCGATCTTGATCGGCTCCTTGCCGGAACTCCCGAAGGCGCCGAAGCCGGAATTGCGCTCCTTCCTGGGCGCCTCGGCGTGCGGCAGGGCCGGGCTCGCGAGGAGGAGCAGGGCGGCGAGGGCGGCGCGGCGGCAGGTCACGGCTGGTCGTCCTTCACCTCGGCCGCGGAGGTGCGCAGGGCCGGCCCACCCGACCCCGTCACGCCCCCGTCGAACACGGTCTTCACGTTGCCGATGAACGAGATCGTCTTGCCGTTCTCGACCACGTCGAGGGCGTCGGCCTGGATCGTGCCGTTCGGCAGCGTCACGCTCACCGGCTCGCGGGAGGTCAGCGTGCCGGCCTTGAAATTCACCTGGGCGGAGGAGAGGCGCGCCTCCTGTCCCTTGTCGGTCCAGAGCCGGATGCTGCGGCTGAGGTCGAGCGATTCACGCTGGGTGTCGAACACGCCGCTCTGCGCCTCCAGGTGCGAGAGCGTCCCGGCCTCGTCGGACTGCATCTGCCCGCGCATGGATTGCAACTCGATCACGGTCGGGCGGCGCACGTCCTGCAGGGCGGCGCGGGCCGTCACCTCGTAGGGCCGGCCGTCCTTGCCGCGGTAGCCGGTGAGGCGCGGGCGCTCCATCGTCACCTTCGAGCCCGAGACGCTGACCTCGCCGAGGGTCACGGTCACCCCGAGCGCCCCGAACGGGTCGAGCCAAGTCACCGCCACCACCGCCAGGATCGCCGCCGCCGAGCCGAGGGGAATCGCCCGCCGCAGGAAGCGCACCCGCGCGCTGTGCGCCTGCGCCCGGCGATGGGCGCGCAGGCGCCGCGAATCGAGCGCGGGCGCGGCGAGGCCCGGGATCTCGACGGCTTGCATCACGGGACTGCCCACAGGCGAACGCGCTCCGGCTGGG
The DNA here is from genome assembly GCF_000019365.1 of Methylobacterium sp. 4-46. Classification (GTDB taxonomy): domain Bacteria; phylum Pseudomonadota; class Alphaproteobacteria; order Rhizobiales; family Beijerinckiaceae; genus Methylobacterium. Next base: position 5,792,005 of record NC_010511.1, read on the forward strand.
ATCCGCTGCCGCGACGCCGGCAGGTCCATCGGTTGCGATGCCCCGCTCCGGTGTCGAAGTTGTGGCCGAGGCGCGCCGCCGCTCAGCTGTGCGCCAGGATGTCCACCTCGTCCCAGCCGAGCAGGTCGAGCCGCGCCCGCGTCGGCAGGAAGGCGAAGCAGGCCTCGGCCAGGGCGGTCCGCTCCTCGCGGGCGAGCATCGCGTCGAGCTTGGCGCGCAGGGCGTGCAGGTGCAGCACGTCCGAGGCCGCGTACTCGATCTGGGCGGGGCTCAGCGTCTCGGCGCCCCAATCGGACGATTGCTGCTGCTTGGAGATCTCGATTCCGAGCAACTCCCGCACGAGGTCCTTGAGCCCGTGCCGGTCGGTGTAGGTGCGGGAGAGCCGCGAGGCGACCTTGGTGCAGTAGATCGGCCCCGGCATCACGCCGAGCCGGTGGAAGAGCACCGCGAGGTCGAAGCGGGCGAAGTGGAAGATCTTGGTGACCGCGGGATCGGTCAGGACGCGCTTGAGCACCACGGGTTCGGGCCCGCCCTTGGCGATCTGGACGAGGTCGGCCTCGCCGTCGCCGCGGGAGATCTGGACCACGCAGAGGCGGTCCCGGTGGGGCTCGAGGCCGAGGGTCTCGGTGTCGACCGCGATGGCCGGGCCCGGAGCGTAATCGTCGGGCAGGTCGCCGCGGTGCAGGCGGTGGGGCATGGGATGTCGGATCCGGGCGCGCGCCGCCGGCGGTGCGGCGGCTCCCCGGCGCCTAACACCCTCCCCCACCGCCCGCAAGCGGGCGCCGGCTCAGCTCTTCTGGCGGGCGATGACCTTGTCCTTGATGCCCTCGTAGGCGTTGGTCGGGATGATCTTGCGCGAGAGCAGCTCGTCCTTGCCGCGGTAGGGCCGGCCCTTGATGATCGCCTCGGCCCGGGCCGGGCCGATGCCCGGCAGGGTGTCGAGCTCCTCCTTGGTGGCGCTGTTGATGTCGATGAGCACGGCCTTGGCCGGCGGGGTCATGGCCGGGGCGGCGGCCGGCGCCGCGGCGGGCTTGGCCGCCGGAGCGGCGGCGGGAGCTGCGGCGGGTTTCGCCGCCGACGGGGCCGGGGCCGGGCCGGGCTTGGCCGCCGGAGCAGGCGCCGCGGGGGCGGGCTTGGGGGCGGGGGCGGTGGCGGGCGCCTGCGCCAGGGCCGGCACGGTCGCGGCGAGGAGCGTCGCCGCGGCCAGGACGCGGCCGAGGCGGGAGAAGGCACGGGTCTGGATCATGAAGGACCTCCGCGGGTCGCTCGCGCCGGATGCTGACCGGCCCGCGCATCTGGGCCGGCGACGCTTGAACCGGCCCTTAACATCGCGGGGCGGTCCGAGAAATCCACCGGACGGGCTAGCCAGGTCCGATCCACCTCTGTATAAGCCGCGCTCCGATGAGATCAGGGGTGCGCGGCAGCTCCGCCCGGGGCAGCCCCGCGCCCGTTTTGTTGCAAGAGACGTGTCATGGCCGTTCCGAAGCGAAAGACCTCCCCGTCGCGGCGCGGCATGCGCCGCTCCGCCGATGCCCTCAAGGCCCCGACCTACGTCGAGGACAAGGATTCGGGCGAGCTGCGCCGCCCGCACCACATCGACCTCAAGACCGGCATGTATCGCGGCCGGCAGGTGCTGAAGGTCAAGACCGAGGCGTGAGGAACGGCCCGGGGCGCGCCGCCCCGCGGATCTCTCGCTGACGCTATCCGCCCCTCGCCCGCCCGGGTGAGGGGCTTCGCGCGTTGGCGCCATCACTTGGCGCAGGCGTCACTTGGCGCAGGCGTCACCGGACGGCCGCGTGCCTCGACCGGCGCTCCTTGGACCGGCGCTACTTGGCACCGGCGCGCGCGCCGGCCTCGTAGCGGGCCGAGGCCTCGCGGCTGCGGCGCTGGCGCGGCGGGCGCAGCAGGCCCGCGGTCCCGTCGAGCAGCTGGACCAGGAAGGGCGCCAGCGGGCGCTCCGGCACGGCGCGCCGCGGCGGCGGCTCCCCCACCGGAACCAGCGCCCGGGTTCCCTCGCCCGCCCTCTCCGTCTCGGAATGGGACATCGCCGCGCCTCCTCTTCCCCGCGGAGGCTCAACGCGCAAGCGGCGGGCCGGGTGCCGCGCCCCGCCTACTTCTTGGCGAGGGCGTCGAGCCGGCTCTGCATCTCCAGCATCTGCCGGCGCAGGTCGTCGAGCTCCCCGCGGGAGGCCCCGGGCTGGGCCGCGGGCGGCGCGGCCTCGGCGGGCTTCTCGGTCGGCGCCCCCGGCGTGAAGGGGGTGAACATCCGCATCGCCTCGCTGAAGAAGGCCATGTTGGCCCTCACCTGCTCCTCCATGGCGTGCTGGAAGGCGCTCGCCCCGAAAGTCTGGGACATCTTCTCGCGCAGGCCATCCTGCTCGCGCGCCAGATGATCCATCGAGAATTCCAGGTAGCTCGGCACCAGCGCCCGCATGCTGTCCCCGTAGAACCGGATCAGCTGGCGCAGGAACGCGACGGGGAGCAGATTCTCCGCCCCTGCCTTGTTCTCCTGCTCGAAGATGATCTGCGTCAGCACCGAGCGCGTGATGTCCTCACCGGATTTCGCATCGTAGACCACGAAATCCTCGCCGGCCTGAACCATGGCGGCAAGGTCTTCCAAGGTCACGTAGGTCGACGTGCCGGTGTGGTAGAGACGCCGGTTGGCGTACTTCTTGATGACGGTGGGTGTCGACTTGCCGCTGTCCGCCATCTCGACGGGCTCTCCTCTGGGTCAAGATGCGGCCGGCGGAGCGCCGCCGTCCGGGCCCGCACACGGGCGATGTTCCGGTCTGAGACCTTAAGGCGTTCCTGTGCTGGCGAAAATAGCAATCTGCGCGGTGTCCACGCAAACCATGCCCGGTCCGCACTCCGCCACCCCCTCAGAGGCTGCTTGACTTCGCCCGGAGCAAGGCGTTCATCGGCCTAAACGCCTCGCGAGCGCGGGCGATCATGGTGGAGGTGCGCATGGCAGAGAAGCAGGACATCGTCATCGTCGGGGCGGCGCGCACGCCGGTCGGCTCGTTCAACGGCGCCTTCGCGACCTTGCCGGCCCACCAGCTCGGCGCCATTGCGATCAAGGCGGCGCTGGAGCGCGCCAAGGTGTCGCCCGAGGACGTGGACGAGGTCATCTTCGGGCAGGTGCTCACCGCGGGCGCGGGCCAGAACCCGGCCCGCCAGGCGGCGATGGCCGCCGGCATCCCGCAGGAGGCGACGGCCTGGGGTCTCAACCAGCTCTGCGGATCGGGCCTGCGCACCGTCGCGGTCGGCCTGCAGCAGATCGCCAACGGCGACGCCACCGTCATCGTGGCGGGCGGCCAGGAATCGATGTCGATGGCCCCGCACGCCCAGCACCTGCGCGGCGGCCAGAAGATGGGCGACCTCGCCCTCGTCGACACGATGCTGAAGGACGGCCTGCTGGACGCCTTCAACGGCTACCACATGGGCAACACCGCCGAGAACGTCGCCCAGCGCTGGCAGCTCACCCGCGAGGAGCAGGACGCCTTCGCGACCCGCTCGCAGAACAAGGCCGAGGCCGCCAGGAAGGCGGGCCGCTTCAAGGACGAGATCGTCCCGGTGACCATCAAGACCCGCAAGGGCGAGGTGGTCGTCGATGCCGACGAGTACATCCGCGAGGGCGCGACCGTCGAGGCGATGGCCAAGCTGCGCCCGGCCTTCTCCAAGGAGGGCACGGTCACGGCCGGCAACGCCTCGGGCATCAACGACGGCGCCGCCGCCATCGTGCTGATGTCGGCCGCCGAGGCCGCGAAGCGGGGCCTGAAGCCGCTGGCCCGCATCGCCTCCTGGGCGACGGCCGGCGTCGATCCCGCCGTCATGGGCACCGGGCCGATCCCGGCCTCCCGCAAGGCCCTGGAGAAGGCCGGCTGGAAGCCGCAGGACGTCGACCTGATCGAGGCGAACGAGGCCTTCGCGGCCCAGGCGCTGGCGGTGAACAAGGAACTCGGCTTCGACGATTCCAAGGTCAACGTGAACGGCGGCGCCATCGCGATCGGCCACCCGATCGGCGCCTCGGGCGCCCGCGTGCTGGTGACCCTGCTGCACGAGATGCAGAAGCGCGACGCCAAGAAGGGGCTCGCCACCCTCTGCATCGGCGGCGGCATGGGCGTCGCCATGTGCGTGGAACGCTGAGCGGCGCGACCGCATTGCCCGCCGCGGGGGAGTTTCTCTCCCTCGCGGCCCGGCCGCGAGCAGGATAAGGCTTCGGTCAGGCCGGCAAAATACCAACACATAAGGGACGTGCGGGCTCTTCTCGAAGCGCCCGCCGCTCTCTAGGGAAGGACACGGTTCCCTCAAGGAGAGGCACATGGCAGAACGCGTCGCACTGGTCACAGGCGGAACGCGCGGCATCGGCGCCGCGATCTCGAAGGGTCTGAAGGACGCCGGCTACAAGGTGGCGGCGAATTACGGCGGCAACGACGAGGCCGCGAATGCTTTCAAGGCCGAGACCGGGATCCCGGTGTTCAAGTTCGACGTCGGCGATCCGGCCGCCTGCGAGGCCGGCATCCGCGCCGCCGAGGCGGAACTCGGCCCGGTCGACATCCTGGTCAACAATGCCGGCATCACCCGCGACGGCATGTTCCACCGCATGACCTTCGAGCAGTGGCAGGCGGTGATCCGCACCAACCTCGACTCGATGTTCACCTGCACCCGCCCGGTGATCGACGGGATGCGGTCGCGCGGCTTCGGCCGCATCGTCCTGATCTCGTCCATCAACGGCCAGAAGGGCCAGATGGGCCAGACCAACTACTCGGCCGCCAAGGCCGGCGTGATCGGCTTCGCCAAGGCCCTGGCCCAGGAGAACGCCAACAAGGGCATCACCGTGAACGTGATCGCCCCCGGCTACATCGCCACCGAGATGGTCAAGGCGGTACCCCAGGAGGTGCTCAAGACCAAGATCCTGCCGCAGATCCCGGTCGGCCGCCTCGGCGAGGCCGAGGAGATCGCCCGCGCGGTGGAGTTCCTGGCGAGCGACCACGCCGGCTTCATCACCGGCTCGACCCTGACCATCAACGGCGGCCAGTACTTCGCCTGAGCGCGGCGGCCCCGCTCCCCGGTGCGGGGGCGGGGCCGGTCCGGTGCGACGCCGCACCGTCGCCGCGGAACGATTCCAGCAGGCAGCCTTCCGACGCGGGCCCTTGAGCCACGTGCAGACCCGGTGCGTCCTCCGGCACCTTGACGGGTCTGCCGCAGGTGCGAGAAGACCCGGCACACGGTTGACGACCCAGGAATCCGCCCGATGAGCAACTTCAACGAGGAGCGTGTGCTGTCCGTCCACCACTGGACCGACACGCTCTTCAGCTTCCGCACGACCCGCGACCCGTCGTTCCGCTTCCGCAACGGCGAGTTCACGATGATCGGGCTGAAGCAGGACGGCAAGCCGCTGCTGCGCGCCTACTCGGTGGTCTCGGCCAATTACGAGGACGAGCTGGAGTTCTTCTCCATCAAGGTGCCGAACGGCCCGCTCACCTCGAAGCTGCAGCACCTCAAGGTCGGCGACCCGATCATCGTCAGCCGCAAGGCGACCGGCACCCTCGTCCTCGACAACCTGCTGCCCGGCAAGCACCTCTACCTGCTCGGGACCGGCACCGGCCTCGCCCCCTTTCTGTCGATCATCAAGGACCCGGAGACCTACGACCGCTTCGAGAAGGTGGTCCTCGTCCACGGCTGCCGGCAGGTCCAGGAACTCGCCTACGGCGAGACGATCACGCAGGACCTGCCCAACCACGAGCTGATCGGCGACATGGTCCGGGCGCAGCTGATCTACTACCCGACCGTGACGCGCGAGCCGTTCCGCAACCGCGGCCGCATCACCGACCTGATCACCTCGGGCAAGCTGTTCCAGGATGTCGGCCTGCCGTCGATGTCGATCGAGACCGACCGCTTCATGCTGTGCGGCAGCCCGGACATGATCCGCGACACCCGCGCCCTGCTCGCCGAGGGCGGCTACGTCGAGGGCAACCACGGCGAGGCCGGCCACTTCGTGATCGAGAAGGCCTTCGTCGAGAAGTGAGCGGGGCGGAGCCGTGCGCCTGCTGCTCATCAACGCGAACACCACCGAGGCGGTGACCGACCTCGTGGCGGGGGTCGTGCGCCGCCTCGCCCCAGAGGTCGAGATCGTCGCCGCGACGGGCCGCTTCGGCGGGCGCTACGTGGCGACGCGGGCCACCGCGGCGATCGCGGCTCACGCCGCCCTCGACGCCCTGGCCGAGCATGGCGGCGGCTGCGACGCGGTCTACCTCGCCTGCTTCGGGGATCCCGGGCTCCTCGCCCTCAAGGAGGTCTCGCCCGCGCCGGTCATCGGCATGGCGGAGGGAGCGCTCCACCTCGCCTGCACCCGGGGGCGGCGCGTCGGCATCGTCACCGGCGGCGCGGCCTGGCGGCCGATGCTGCAGGAATTCGCGGCCTCCCTCGGCCTGTCCGAGCGGATCGCCGGCATCCGCACCGTCGCGCCGACCGGGGGCGAGATCGCCCGCGATCCGGACGCGGCCCTCGCCGGCCTCGCCGCCGCCTGCCGGGCCTGCGCGGCGGAGGACGGGGCCGACGTGGTGGTGCTCGGGGGGGCCGCGCTCGCGGGCCTCGCCGCCCGCCTCCAGCCCGACGTGCCGGTGCCGCTGATCTGCTCGACCGAGGCCGGCGCCCGCATGGCGCTCGCCGCCGCCGCGCTGCGGACCGGCCGCACCCTCCCGGCCGCGAGCGAGAGCGTCGGCCTGAGCGCCGCCCTGGCCGACCTCCTGGCGCGGCCCCGCTGAGGGGCCGCGCACCCGGCCCCCGAGGGGCCGGGCCGAAGGGCGGCGGCCGGGCGCTACTGCACGATCCTGGGCGCGCCCTCGGCGGGGGCCGCCGGGGCGCCGTCCCCGGGCGCCTGCGCGGCCGCCGGCAGCAGGATCCCCTTGGCGACGTTGCCCTCCGGCCCGAACTCGGTGGCGACGATCCGGCAGGCCTCCTCCCGGTTCGCCATCATCTGGTTGGACATCAGGGTGAACATCGCCTGGACCTTCGCCCCGAAGGGGCCGCGCGGCGGGCGCACGTCCTCGACCGTGACGTTGTAGCGGCCGAGCAGGGTCTCGAAAGGCTCGACCCCGATCCGGTAGCCGCAGACATTGGCCGCCGCGAAGACGTAGGCCGCGGTCTCGAGCGCCCGCGGCGGCGGCGCGTTGCGGATCGGCTGGGCGGCGGCGGCACTGCACAGGGCGAGCACGGCGGCGAGCGCCGGCGCGGGGCGGATGGGCATCGGGTTCCTCCGGTTCGGCCGGGCGGACTCGCGGGTCCGCTTCTCGGCCCGCAGCAGATAGCGCGGGCCGTCCCACCCCGAGAAGGGCGTGCGGCATCACGCCCCCGGAACCGGGCCCTACTCGACGATCAGCTTGTAGGACTGCCCGGACCGCAGGGCCGCGCCCCGCTCCAGGCCGTTGATGACCAGGAAATAGTCGAGGGGGCGGTCGCCCGTCGCCATGCGCCGCGCCAGGGCCTCGGCGGTGTCGCCGGCCGCGGCGGCCACGACCTGGATCCGCGCCGGCCGCAGGCGCCGCGCCTCCTCGGGACCCACCGCCGCGACGCTCGCGAGCCAGCGCTCGAACCCGTCGCGCGGGTCGGTCGCGCCCTTGGCGGCCATGATCATCCGGAAGGTGTTGGTCCCGACCCGGATCGCGGCGAGGCGGAAGAACCAGTCCTTGCCCTTCGAGGCCGCCGTCACGGCCGGGAAGCCGTTGATCATGCGGTTCTCGACGCTGCCGGCCTCGATCGCGTCGGTCCAGGTCGCCCGCAGCACCTCCTCCAGCACCTGGCTCGCATGGGTCTCGACGGCGTCGAAGAGCAGGCGGCGATGGCCCTCCGGAGTGGTGCCGAGCACGGCCCGGGCGGTGTTCTCCAGGGCGAAGCCGTCCGGCGCCTCGAAGGTGACGCCGAGGCGCGGATGCACGAAGCGGCGCCCGCGCACCAGCCCGTCCCCCGGATTGTCGCCGTACGCGATGCCGTCGATCGAGGCGAGGTAGAGGTTGCGCTCCTCCGCCCCGAGCCCGGGGGCGCCGATGCGCCGGGCGGCCTGCGTCACCTGGGTGATGCGCTCGGGGGTGCTCGGATGGGTGGCGAGGAGGTCGGGCTCGGTCGGGATGCCGCTGCCGGCCCGCAGCGCCGTGGCCCGGTTGAGGCTGGTGAGGAAGCGCGCCGCCCCGAACGGGTCGTAGCCGGCCCGCGACAGCGTGCGCACGCCGGTCTGGTCCGCCTCGAATTCCTGGGCGCGCGAGAACTTGGCGAGCACGAAGCGGGACTGGTCCTGCAGGAGGGCGCCGGTGGCCGGGTCCTTGAGCACGTCGGCCACGACCTTGCTCACCAGTTCCGAGCGCAGGGCCATCTCGGTGCGGGCATTGGCGTGCCGGAGGGTGACATGGGCGATTTCGTGCGCCAGCACGGCGGCGAGTTCGGAGGAATCGTTGGCGAGGGCGAGCAGCCCGCGCGTCACGTAGAGCCGGCCGTTCGGGAGCGCGAAGGCGTTGATGGCGGGGGAATCGAGCAGCGTGACCGCGTAGGTCTCGTCCGGGCGCTCGGTCGCCTTGACGAGCCGGTCGGTGACCTCGCTGACCAGCCGCAGGGCGGCGGGCGCCCGGTACTCGCCGCCGAAGGAGGCGACGAGCTTGGCGTGGTCCGCATCCGTCCCGCCGCGCTCGCGCCCGCCGGTGGCGCGCGGCGCCTCGGGCGGCACCGTCACGGAGACGGGGGTGAGGGTTCCGGTCTGGTCGCCCGCGCAGGAGGCCGCCGCGAGGACGAGCGCCGCGACGCCGCCTCGCGCCGCGACGCGCGCCATCGTGGCGCCGAGCGCTCCCGCGGCGCCGAGCGCCCCCGCGGCGCGGAGCGCCCCCGCGGCGCGGAGCGCCCCCGCGGCGCGGAGCGCCGCCTCGATCGTGTTGCGCCTGATGAGCCCGTCCATTGCGATCAACGGCGCTGCGCCCGCTCCTCGTCCAGCATCTCGATCATCTCCGCCGCGCCGATGTCGAGGGTCGGGCCGCGCCAGAGCTCGACGACGCCGCGAGCCCGCGCGCGCCGCCCCCGAAGCGCGGCCGCCGTCAAACCACGTTCGAGCAGGGTCCGCCAAGTGCGTTTCGTCACCGTGACCGTCAGACCTTCCTCTCCGAAAGGGGCGAAGTTGAGATAGGTGCGGGAGCGCCGCTCGCCCACGCTGCGCACCCGGCCCTCCGCAACCACGAACTGCCCGACCCGGGCCGCCAGGACGGCGGCGTCCTCCGCCCGCAGCGGGAGGTCGCCGGCCCAGAGGCCGCGCCGGGCCTGCCGGGCCGCCGCCTCGACGGTGAGCAGTCCCGGCCGGCAGAGCCTATCCGATTCGCCGGCATCGACCAGCGCGAGCCCCGCGGCCAGGAGTCCGCCCGCGAGGTCGACGGGGTCCCCGCCCGGCTCCTCCGCCACCGCGTCGAGCGCGACCCGCTCCCAGCGGTCCGGCGCCGGGTCCTCCCGGGTCGCGAGGCGCTGCCCCTTGCGGGCATCGAGCCAGGCCCGGGCGGCCGCCGCGAGGCTCGGATCCGCCGGGAGCCGCACCCCGTCGAGCCGCGCCGTCCGCCCCGAGGCGAGGCGCAGCTCGCCGCTCGGCGCCACGCCCGCGAGCCTGTCCTCCCGGGCGACCCGGCCCCCGCAGGTTTCCTCCGCGGCGGGCCGGGCGCCGGCCTGCGGGGCGCCGAGGGCGAGGATGAGGATCGCGGCGAGGCCGGCCCGCCTTCCCTCGCCTCCCGGTTGGCGGCGTGCCTCCGAGATGCTATGCACGCGCCGTGGGTCTCCGTAGCTCAGCTGGACAGAGCACAGGTTTCCTAAACCGCAATTGGGCGTCGCGCCGGGAAACCGCGCGGCGGATCCGCTCAAAGTCGGGGAAAGCGTCGATCCCGGATCACGCCGATCCCGAGCCAAGCCCGGCCCACCGGCCGGGAAGGTGTAGAGACTAGACGGGCGGCACCTAAGGGCTCTCGGGCCTACGGTGAAGGGATAGTCCAGCCCACGAACGCCGGAAGGCGGCGGCGAAAGCCGAAGTGGGATGAAACCTGGGGTCGCAGGTTCGAGCCCTGCCGGGGACGCCACGCCGTTGCGCTGCGGGCCGACGCCGCCGCGCAGCACGGCACCGGATCGTTGCATCCACATCATCCCCGATGCGGCGGGCCGTCATGGTCCCGCTTCGCCGCCGGCACCGAGATCGACGGGGACGCGGTCTTCGGGCGGGACCCTCATGTCCGCATGGAGGCCGATCGCCAGGAGGAGCCTCGGAGGCTGAGGATCAATCGGCCGACCCCTCTGTGCAGGGGAGGCCAAGAGCCGTGATGTCGATCGATTCAGCGCAGCCATGGCACCGCCGTCCGAGTGTTGTACCGACCCGATTGTCAGGAAGCGATTGCATATCGTGTTTATCACCTTGCTCTTTTCTCTGCCAAGGCGGCGGACAGTACTATGTAGGCTCGTTCTCCCGGCTACTTATTCGATAAAGAACAAGCTGATGAAGGCTGGCGGCCTCGAAGCACTCTTGTATCGTGGCGACGTGGTGGTGCCGGATCGAAAGATGGTCGGCCTCTCGGCACCGGACAAACGTCGACCTCTCTCGCCCCGCATCCGTTCCGCCGCCGAGCGTTTACCTTTCGTCAACCATCGGGAATCAACAATCCGGACATCCTCCGCGACGGCGCCGCCCGCGCCCCCCTACGGCGAGCCCCCATGGCTGGCAAACCCGCTGACGCGCGCGACGCGCATATCGGCCAGCGCATCGAGCAGCTGCGCCTGAAGGCGAAGATCCCCCGCGACGTGGTGGCCGGGCGCCTCGGCATCTCGGCGTCGCAGTTCGGCAAGTACGAGAAGGGCGCCAACCGGATGAGCGCCGCCGACCTCGACGCGGTCGGCCGCCTGTTCGACGTACCGATCGGGTACTTCTTCGAGGGAATGCCGCGGGACGAGGGGACGGGGCCGGGCCTGCGGGAGCGCCCCCAGCCGCCGCTCGCCGGAGCGGAATCCTGGACGGGTTTCGCCGGGGCCGTCGCCCGCGCGGCCGATGCGCACCTCCTCACCGACGATCGCCGGCGCCTCGCCGCCGTGGTCAGGGCCCTCGACCGCGCCCTCGACACCACGGCCCCGTTCGGTATAGAGAACAACTCCGGTTCGTCGGGTTGACCTCCTGTTTGTCGGCTGCCACAACGCCCCAACCGGAGGCGTCGGGCAGACGATCGGACGGACACGCCCGGCCTGACAGGGGGTTTACTCAGCAATGGCACGTTCCGATTACCTGTTCACGAGCGAGTCGGTCTCCGAGGGCCACCCGGACAAGGTCTGCGACCGCATCTCCGACACCGTCGTGGACGCCTACCTGGCCGAGATGCCGGAGGCGCGCCTGGGCGTCGAGACGCTCGCCACCACGAACCGCATCGTCATCGCGGGCGAGGTGCGCGGGCCCGATTCGGTCACCTTCGCGCGCCTGGAGGAGCTCACCCGCGCCGCCGTGAAGGATATCGGCTACGAGCAGGACGGCTTCCACTGGAAGAACGCCGACGTCGCCATCTACCTGCACGCGCAATCCGCCGACATCGCCCAGGGCGTCGACGCGTCCGGCAACAAGGACGAGGGCGCGGGCGACCAGGGCATCATGTTCGGCTACGCGACCGACGAGACGCCCGCCCTGATGCCGGCACCGATCTACTACGCCCACAAGATCCTCAAGGACCTCGCGGATGCCCGCAAGGGCCGGGTCGGCGAGGCCGCCAAGCTCGGCCCCGACGCCAAGAGCCAGGTCACGGTCCGCTACGAGGGCGGGCGCCCCGTCGAGGCGACCCAGATCGTGCTCTCGACCCAGCACCTCGACGAGAGCCTCGACTCGCAGGGCGTGCGCGCCATCGTCGAGCCCTACATCCGCGCGGCGCTGCCCGGCTCCTGGGTCACCGACCGGACCGTCTGGCACGTCAACCCGACCGGCAAGTTCGTGATCGGCGGCCCGGACGGCGATTGCGGCCTGACCGGGCGCAAGATCATCGTCGACACCTATGGCGGCGCGGCGCCCCACGGCGGCGGCGCCTTCTCGGGCAAGGACCCGACGAAGGTCGACCGCTCGGCCGCCTACGCGGCACGCTACCTCGCCAAGAACGTGGTGGCGGCGGGCCTGTCGCGGCGCGCCACGATCCAGCTCGCCTACGCGATCGGCGTCGCCAAGCCGCTGTCGATCTACGTCGACCTGCACGGCACGGGCCGCGTCGAGGAGGCGAAGCTGGAGAAGGTGCTGGGCGAGATCCTCGACCTGTCGCCGCGCGGCATCCGCACGCATCTCGGCCTCAACAAGCCGATCTACGCCCGCACCTCGGCCTACGGCCATTTCGGCCGCGAGCCCGACCGGGATGGCGGCTTCTCCTGGGAGAAGACCGACCTCGTGGCGACCCTGAAGTCGGCCCTGGCCTGAGCCGCGCCTCCGGTGCTACGGGGCGGCTCCGCACCGCAGCGCCAGAGTTCGATGACCGACGACGAGACCGAGGCGGCCCCCGAGCGGGGCCGCGCCTTCTACGGCCGCCGCAAGGGCAAGCGCCTGCGCGCGGGGCAGGAGGAGCGCATCGCCGCGCTCCTGCCCCGCCTGCGCCTGCCCGCCGAGGGACCGATCGACCCGGCCGGCCTGTTCCCGCACCCGGTCGCCTCCCTGTGGCTGGAGATCGGTTTCGGCGGCGGGGAGCACCTCGCCGCCCAGGCCCGCGCCCATCCGGAGACCGGCTTCATCGGCTGCGAGCCCTTCGTGAACGGCGTCGCCAAGCTCCTGCGCGCCGTCGACGACGACGGCCTCGCCAATGTCCGGCTCTGGGACCGCGACGCCATGGAGCTGCTGCCGCGGCTGCCCGCCGCCTGCGTGGAGCGGCTCTTCCTGCTCTATCCCGATCCCTGGCCCAAGCGCCGCCAGCGCAAGCGCCGCTTCGTCTCCGACGAGAGCCTCGCGGAGATCGCCCGGGTGCTGCGCCCCGGCGGCGTCTTCCGCTTCGCCAGCGACATCGACGACTACGCCGGCTGGACCCTGGTGCGCGCCGCCCGCAGCCCCTTCCTGCGCTGGACCGCCGCGCGGGCCGACGAGTGGACGCGGCCCTGGCCCGACTGGCCGGGCACCCGCTACGAGGCGAAGGCCGTCGCCCAGGGCCGCCGGCCGACCTATCTCAGCTTCGCGCGGGTCTGACGCGGGCGGCGGTTCCGCGAGGGAGCTTGTGGCTGCCGGCCATGCCGGTCATCATCCGCGCCGCCCAAGCCTCGCGACCGGGGCGGTGCGGCGGGGAGACGACGCGGCCCGCGGGTGGGCCGACCGGACGCGGGTGTGCGAGGAGCGCGTGGATCGCCTCTCCAGACGGCCGGGGGACCCGGCGGGGCCGGCCGGACCCGGCGTGAGACCAGTGGGGCGCGCCTTGGACCACAGGCCTGACCAGCAGCCCGACCGGCCGGGGGACGCGCCGGCCCCGGGCCACACCGGCGACGCGCTCCTGCGGTTCGCCTTCGAGGCGGCCCCCGTCGGGATCGCCTGCCTGTCCGGCCCGGACGATCGCCTCGTCGCGGCCAATGCCCGGCTCTGCGCCCTGCTCGCCGCCGCGCCGGAGGATTTGCTCGGCCGCTGCCTCGCCGACCTCGTCGATGCCGCCGGCGCCCCGGCCGATCCCGTGTCGGGGGCCGGGATCGAGCAGTGCTGGCGGCGCGGCGACGGCGGCACCGTCTGGGTGACGGTGCGGGCCGGCCCGTCGCGGGACGGGCAGCGGGTGCTGACCGTCGAGCCGGCGGAGGATCACGGCGCCGCCGCCCGCGCCGAGCAGACCCGCCTCGCCCTGGCCTTCTCGGGGCTCGGCGACTGGAGCTGGAGCCGGGCCAGCGGCCAGATCACCCTCTCGGAGCGGGCCGCGGAGATCCTGGGCCTCGCCCCGGGGCCCTCCGTCGCCGCGGAGACCCTGGAGCCGCGGCTGCACCGGGACGACCTGGAGCGCGCCCGCGCCCTCGTGCAGGAGGCCGCGCCCCTCGGCCGGGCCTACGCGGTCGACCTGCGCTACCGCCGCCCCCCGGACGGCCAGGAGGTCTGGATCTCGGTCCGCGGCCGCGCCCAGCTCGGCCCGGACGGGGCGGTCGTCGGCATGATCGGCGTCGTCCAGGACGTCACCGCCCGCGAGGAGGCCCGGCGCGCCCTGCACGACCGCGAGCAGCGGCTGCGGGTCGCGACCTCGGTGGCGGCGCTCGGCATCTTCGAGTGGCACCTCCTCGACGACCAGGCGCTCTGGGAGAACGAGCGCATGTGGGAGATCTTCGGCCGCCGCCCGCAGGACGGCACGATCAGCATGACCGAGTTCTTCCGCGAGGTGATGCACCCGGAGGACAAGGGGCCGTTCCGGGCCGCGGTCGCGGACGCCCTCCAGGGCGAGGGCGTGCTGCACGCCACCGGGCGCATCCGCCGGGCGAGCGACGGGACGTGGCGCACGATCGAGATGGCCGGGCGCTTCGAGCGCGACAACCCGGGCGGCCTGCCCCGCCGCCTGATCGGGGTCGTCGCCGACATCACCGACCGGCGCCTCGCCGAGGAGCGCCAGACGCTCCTGATCCGCGAACTCCACCACCGGGTGAAGAACACCCTCGCCACCGTGCAGGCGATCGTCGGCTCGACCGCCCGCACCGCGTCGAGCATCGAGAGCTTCTACGAGGCCTTCGTCGGGCGGATCATGTCCCTCGCCCACACCCATTCGGTCCTGACCGAAGATGTCTGGCAGACGGCCTCCCTGCGCGGCCTCCTGGAGAACGAGCTGACGCCCTACGCGGACGGGCCGATGACGCCGGAGGCGGACGGGCGGGTCACCCTCGAGGGCCCGGCCGTCGACCTCGCCTCCGAGATCGCGGTGCCGATCGGCATGGCGATCCACGAACTCACCACCAACGCGGCGAAGTACGGCGCCCTCTCGGGCCGGGCCGGGCGGGTGCGGGTGCGCTGGTCCCTGGAGCCCGAGGACGACCGCGTCGTGCTGCGCTTCGAGTGGCGCGAGTCGGGCGGGCCGCCGGTGGCGCCGCCGACCCGCCAGGGTTTCGGCTCCCGCCTGCTGCAGCGGGTGCTCTCGACCCAGGTCCAGGCGAACGTGGCGATCGACTACGCGCCGGACGGCCTGCGCCTGACCATGCTGGCCCCCCTGCCGAAGCGCAACGTGGCCCTCAATCCCCTGGCCAAGCTCTGAGGGTTCCGGCGGCCGGATCCGGCCGGGTTCTCGGGCCTGCCGTCCGGTGCGCGAGCGACGGGATCGGCTTCGCCGTGCGGCAGGGCCGACATCGGACAGGCAACGACGGCTTTGGCCGGTTCCCGTGCTGAACCGATCACCAGGATGCCGTGTCATACCCAATCCGCTTGATCCCTTCGGGATGGCGGATTGCGGCTTCGCTCAGGTGCCGCGCAGGCGTGTGATCCGGGATCCGGTTGATCGCTTCGCGATGCGGATGTCGGCTCCGCTCACGGGCCGCGCGGTCTTCTCACCCGCGGTCCGGACGTGATCGTCCGGACAGCGGATCACTCGATGATCCGGTCCGCGAGGGCCAGCATCGCGGTCGGGACGGTGAGGCCGAGCGCCTGGGCCGCCTTCAGGTTGATCACGAGTTCGAACACGTCCGGGCGCTCGACCGGAAGGTCGCCGGGCCGCGCCCCCTTCAGGATCCGGGCGATGTAGCTCGCCAGACGCCGGTAGGAGGCGGCGATGCGCGGCCCGTAGGTGCAGACCGCGCCGCTCTCGGCGAAGCTCGGCCAGCCGGAAATCACCGGGATGCGCAGGCCGGCGGCCGCCTCGATGATGCGCTGACGATTCTGCAGGGTGAAGCCGTCCGCGAAGACGGACAGCGCCTGCGGCGGCGCGGCGGCCAGGCGCGCCAGCGCCGCGGCGAGGTCTTCGGGCGTCCCGGTGGCGTGGTAGTCGATCCGCAGGCCGAGCCGGCTCCCGGCGTCGAGGGAGACCGCGCGCTCCAGCTGCTCGCCGGGATGCTCCGGGTTGCCGATGATCGCCACGTGGCGCAGGCCGGGGATCATCTCGCGCAGCAGGTCCAGGCGCTTGCGGTTGAACTCGGCCGCCATCAGGGTGACGCCGGTCATGCCGCCGCCCGGGCGCGCGTAGCTCTCCGCGAGGCCGGCCGCCACCGGATCGCCGCTGACGACGTAGACGAGCGGGACCGGCAGGCGCAGCGCGGCGGTGATCGGGGTGGCGGCGCCCTGGACCAGGAGCGCCGCCACCTTGGGCGGCGGCCAGCTCCCCGGCGAGGGCGGGGACCCGGCCGAGATCGTCGTCTCCGTAGCGGAACGCGATGGCGAGGTTGCGCCCCTCCTCGAGCCCCTCCGCGGCCAACCCGTCGCGCAGGGCGGCGATGTAGGGCGTGAGGCTGGCGGCGCGCTGCGCGGTCAGCCAGCCGATGCGCACCGGCGCGCCGTCGCCTCGGGCGAGGCCGGCGCGGGAAAGGGCGGCCGCGAGGGCGGCCCCGAGCAGGTGCCGCCGCGCGACGCCTCCGGCGAGGGGCGGGGCGGGGTCTCGGGCGGGGTCCCGGGCATACGGCGCGGTCCGGTCCGGCATGGGCGTGTCCCCGATCATCGACGATGCGGATCCGTCGCCCGGGCGACGCCGCGCTTCATTCCAGGATCTCGTCCGCGCGGGCGAGGACCGGCAGCGGGATCTTGATGGCGAGGTGCTGGGCCGTCCTCAGGTTGAGCACGAGGTCGAGTTTCTTGATCTGCTGCACGGGCAGGTCGCCGGGCTGCTCGCCGCCGAGGATGCGGCCGACATAGGCGCCGACCCGGCGGGACGCCTCGGCGACGCTGCCGCCGTAGCTCATGAGGCCGCCCGCGAGCGCGAATTCGCGGTAGGCGGAGATCGCCGCCACGGCGGCGTCGCGCGCCTGCGCGGCGATCAGGTCGTTGCGGCTGTTGAAGAACGTGTCCGCGCCGAGGATCAGCCCGCGCGCTCCGGCGCCGCTCAGCCGCGCGAAGGCCGCGGCGATGTCGGCGTCGCCGCTCGCCGTGACCACCAGCGGCTCGAAGCCGAGGGCGCGGGCAGCCTCGGGAACCTCCCTCGCCTGGCGGTCGGCCAGGATCGGGTTCGTCGGGTTGACGAGAACCGCGACCACCACCCCGGGCGGGATGAGCTCCCGCAGGAGCTCGAGCTGCTTCGGCCCGATCTGGGCGCCGAGGGTGGTCCAGCCGGTCAGGTTGCCGCCGGGCCGGCTCGTGCTCTGGACGAGCCCGATGCTCGCAGGGTCGACCGCCATCCGCACGACGATCGGGATCCGCTCCGTCGCGCGCTTGGCGGCGAGCGCCGAGGTCGTGTTGCCGAGGACCACGATGACGGCGACGCCCTCGCGCACGAGATCCTCGGCCATCCCGTCGAGGCGGTCGTTCCGCCCCCGCGCCCAGCGGTAGCTGAACCGCACGTCGCGGCCCTCGACGTATCCGGCCTCCGCGAGCCCGGCCCGGAAGGCGTCGACGCGCGAGGTCCAAAGCTCCGGCGATTCGCTGCACAGGAGGCCCAGGGCGGGGAGCGGGGCCGGCTGCGCCGCGGCCCCGCGCGGTCGCACCAGGGCGAGGCCGAGGCCGGACAGAAATCGACGCCGATCCATGTCCCCTCTCCCTTGCCGGCCCGATCCGACGAGACCAGTCGCGGTCCCGCAGAATTCTGTCGTGCCGAAGCTTTCACAAGATGTCCCGGCGCAGGGGCGGCCGCAACTCGGCGCGGCGTCGCGAGGGATGCTGCGCCGCGGCGCGCCCGAAGGGCGCGGCATCGTCCGCCGAGAGGGCCGCCGGGCGGGCGGCAGGAAGGATGCGGGCGCAAGATCCGGAGCGGAACGGCGCCCGGCGAAGCCGCTCAGGCGCCGCCGAGGTCGATGCGGGTGCCGGTCTCGCCGTTGAGGAGGCGCCTGAGATGGAAGCTCGCGAGCCGGTCGTCGGGGCGCTGCCCGATCAGCGCCGCGAAGGCCTGCGTGGCGCAGGGATCCTGGGCGGCGAGCTTCGCGAAGGCCTGCGCGTAGCGGGCGGTGGCCGGATCGGCGTATGCGGCCTCGCTCAGCGGCTCGTAGGCCCGCAGCGGGGCCGACTTGCCGCGCAAGAGCAGGTCGCCGATCGGCCGCCCGCGAAACGCCTCCGCCCGCTCCGCTACGGCGGCGCTCACGCAGATCCGCGTGCCGAGCACCTTGTTGGCGGCCTCCAGCCGCGCCGCGATGTTGATCGTGTCGCCGTAGGCCGTGTAGTCGAAGAAGCGGTCGCCGCCGAAATTGCCGACGATCGCCGGCCCGGCATGGACGCCGATGCGCGTCGCGCCGAGGCTGACGCCCCGCTCCGCCCAGGCGGCGCGCAGGGCCTGGGCGGCCTCGTCGAGGGCGAGCGCGCAGGCCACCGCCCGGCTGGCATGGTCCGGCTGCTCGCCGGGGGCGCCGAACAGCACGTGGATCGCGTCGCCCACGATCTTGGCGACGGTGCCCTCGTACCGGAAGACGAGGCCGGTCATCGTGGCGAGGTAGCCGTTCAGCAGCTCGGCCATCAGCGCCGGGTCGAGGCTCTCCACCAGCGTGGTGAAGCCGGCGACGTCCGTGAACAGCGAGGCGACGTCGCGCCGGTGCCCTCCGGCCGCCAGGGAGGAGGCGTCGGCCGCCAAGCGCTCGGCGA
Source organism: Methylobacterium sp. 4-46 (assembly GCF_000019365.1). Taxonomy (GTDB): domain Bacteria; phylum Pseudomonadota; class Alphaproteobacteria; order Rhizobiales; family Beijerinckiaceae; genus Methylobacterium. Next base: position 5,810,669 of record NC_010511.1, read on the forward strand.
GGTTGGGCGAGAAGTAGCGCGACAGCGTCGCGTGGGCGCGCTCCGCCTCGGCCTGGCGGCGGCGCGCCTCCCGCAGGGCCCTGACATGCAGCACCGTCCGGTCGACGGTGGTCTCGAAGTCGGCGAAGTCGATCGGCTTGGTCAGGAAGTCGAAGGCGCCGCGGTTCATCGCGACCCGGATGTTCGCCATGTCCCCGTAGGCCGAGACGATCACGGTCGAGAGCTTCTCGTCCGCCTCCTGCAGCTTGGCGAGGAGCGAGAGGCCGTCCATCCGCGGCATGTTGATGTCCGAGACGACGAGGTCGACGTCCCGGTGCTCGGTCAGGAGGTCGAGCGCCTCGACGCCGTCGCGGGCGAACAGGAAGCGGACGGTGCCCTCCCGGATCCGGCGGCGGAAGGTCTGGAGGATCAGCGCCTCCAGGTCCGGCTCGTCGTCCACGACGAGGATCTTGGCGGGCGCGGCGCTCATGCGGCGGTACCGGCCAGGCGGCGGTCGATCTCCTGCCGCAGGGCCGCGAAGTCGATCGGCTTGACCAGCACGGTCTCGGCCCCGCGCTCCTGCGCGACCCGGCGGGTCTGGGCGTCGCCGTAGGCGGTGATCATGATCACCGGCACCGCGGGGCAGGCCTGCTTGACCAGCGGCAGGAGGTCGAGGCCGGTCGTGCCCGGCATGTTGATGTCCGAGAGCACCAGGATCAACGTGGCGTCGCCCGGCGCGGCGATGCGGGCCAGCGCCTCCTCGGCCGATTGCGCGAAGGCGAGGGTGAAGCGGCCCGCGCGCAAGTCGCGGCGGAACTGCTGCCGGAACAGCTCCGCCACGTCCGGCTCGTCGTCGACGACCAGGATCAGCACGCTCATGGCCCCCTCCCCGATGGCTCCCTCCCCGGAGGCGCCGCGGCGCCGGCGCGCGGCAGCGTGATCGTGAACTCGGTGAAGGCGCCCGGCTCGGTCGCGACCTCGATCGTGCCGCCGTGCTGCTTCACCACGATGTCGTAGCTCAGCGACAGGCCGAGTCCCGTGCCCTCCCCGGCCGGCTTGGTCGTGAAGAAGGGGGTGAACATCTTCGCCCTGACGGTGTCCGGGATGCCCGTGCCGTTGTCGCGGATCCTGATCTCGACCTTATCCCCGAGGTCCCGGGTGGCGGCAACCAGGGTCGGGGCGAAGCCGGGGGTCTCGCTCCCGCGCTGGCGCAGGGCGTAGAAGCCGTTGGTGATCAGGTTCAGAAGGACGCGGGTCATCTCCTGGGGGTAGAGCAGGGCCGTCCCGGCGGCGGGGTCGAGGCGGCGCTCCAGGGTCACGTTGAAGCCGGGCTTCTCCGCCCTTGCGCCGTGATAGGCGAGGTTGAGGCTCTCCTCCACCAGGGCGTTGAGGTCGGCCTCGCGCCGCTCGCCCGTCCCCTCGCGCGAGTGCAGCAGCATGTTCTTGACGATCGAATCGGCGCGACGCCCGTGCTGCACGACCTTGGCGAGGTTGCCCTTGAGGAGGCCGGCGAGTTCGTCGACCTCGCCCCGCACGGAATCGGCGAGGGGCGCGCCGGCCAGCGCCTGCCGCAGCTCGTCCACCAGCTCGGCCGACAGGGCCGCGAAATTGTTGACGAAGTTGAGCGGGTTCTTGATCTCGTGGGCGATGCCGGCGGTGAGCTGGCCCAGCGAGGCGAGCTTCTCCGACTGGATGAGGCGGTCCTGGGCCGCGCGCAGCTCCTCCAGGGAGCACGAGAGGTCCCGCGTCCGCTCCTGCAGGGCCGCGAACAGCCGCGCGTTCTCGATCGCGATCACCGCCTGATCCGCGAAGGTCTGCACCAGCTCGACCTGCCGGGGCGGAAAGGCGCCCGGCCCCTCCCGCGCCAGGACGAAGACGCCCTCGACGGGGCCGTCGCGCAGGAGCGGCACGCCGAGCCAGGCCCGGCCTCCCCCGTCCGGGCCGGCCGGCTCCTCGTCCTGCTCCACGCGGCCCGACCCCGCGACCCGGGCGACCGTCGCGGCGAGGGCCGTCCCGGCCGGGATCTCCCCGCAGAGGGCCCCCCTGCCGCACGGAATCCCGCCGCTCTCGGGGCAGTCGCACCGCACCGGGCCGTCGGACGCGAGGCCCACGCCGGCCCTGATCCGGTAGGCGTCGCCCTCGCGCAGGACCACGAGTCCGCTGGGAACGCCGCACAATTCGGCGGCCGAGCGGGCCAGGGTGGCGAGCACGGCGTCGAGGTCGAAGGCCGAGCGGCTGATCACCTTCAACACCTCGGCGGTGGCGGTCTGCTGGCGCAGCGCCTCGTCGAGGGTGCGGGTGCGCTCCGCGACCTTGGCCTCCAGGGTCTCGTAGGAATCCTGGATGCGGACGGCCATCAGGTTGAAGCGGTCCGCCAGGGTCTCGATCTCGTCCCCGGTGCGGATGGCGATGCGCTCGGAGAGGTCCCCGCCCCCGAGGCGCTCCGCCCCCTCCTGCAGGCGGCGGATCGGCACCACCATGCGGCGGGCGAGCAGCGTTCCGGCGATGCTGGCGAGCAGGAGGCCGAGGCCGAGGAGGCCGAGGGTCTGGTAGAGCGAGGTGAAGACCGGGGCCATGGCCTCGGCGAGGGGCGACTGGACGAACACGATCCAGCCGATGCGCCGGATCGGCGCGTGGGCGGTGAGCACCGAGCGCTCGCCGAGGTCGCGGGTGATCTCGGGGGCCGCCGCCGCGCCGTCGAGGGCCCGGCGCACCTGCGGCGTCTGCGACAGGTCGGTGTCGCGCAGCACGAGGGTGAGGTCGGGATGCGCGATCAGGCGGCCCTGCTGGGTCACCACGAAGGCGTGGCCCTTCTCGCCGACGTGGATGGCCGCGATGACGTCCCAGATCAGCTTGAGGTTCACCTCCGCGGCGGTGACTCCCGGATTCCTGCCCGCATGCGCGATGGCGATCGTCATGTAGGGCTCGGACCCCCGCCGGAAGGTGACCGGGCCGAGCCAGACCTTGTCGCCGATGGCGCGCAGGAAGCGCGCGTCCTGCGAGAGGTCGCGCCCGCTCCCGACCGCGTCGGGTTCGAGGCGGGAGACCTTGAGCTGCTCGCGCCCCGCCGCGTCGATGTAGGACACTTCGGTGATGGCGGGCGCCTGCCGCAGCAGGCGGATGAAGTCGTAGCGCTGCTGCTCGACCGGGATGCGGCGCCACTCCGCCCGGGTGGTCCAGCCGATCTGGTTCTCGATCTCGGCGATGAAGGCGTCGACCTGCGCGGCGGCGGCGTGGGCCTTCTCCTGCTGCACCCGGATCGCGGTCCGCTTCGCCTCGTCGTAGTTCAGCAGCAGGTTCACGGCGCCGTTGACGACGAGCACCACCGTCACGAGGCCGACCAGCGCCACGGCGAGCTTGGCCGAGAGCGGGATGCGCCGGCGACGCCCGGCGCGGGCGCCCGCCGGGAGGGGTCCGGCCTGCGCCTCGGGCGCGGCGGCCCTCACGGTCGTGGCCGGATTCCGGCCGGCGGGCGCCGCGGGCCCCAGATCATGCATTCGCCTCGCTCAGGCTTCGGCCGAGGCCGGAACTATGCCATGGCGGGCGCGCGCCGTCAGCGGTGCGCCCGCGGGTCCGGAGGCGACCGCGCGGCCGGCGCGCCGGGCGCGTCCTCCCCCTCCTCGCTCGGATCACGGTCGACGCCCGCGGGGCCCATAACCGTGAGATCCGCCGGGGGAGGAACCCGGCTGAATTGGCACAGGTTGTTCGGCATGGATGCGCCTGCCGAACGAGACGCACGCATCGCCCGCGAGAAGGCGGGCCTCGTCAAGGCCGAGCAGGACATCGTGGCGGGTGAGCGACGCGTCGCCGAACAAGATCTCAGGATCAGGCGGCTTCGGGCAGAGGGGCACGACACCGCCCAGGCAGAGCAGCTTTTGGAGATGCTGGGCGCCACGCTGGCCGAATGGCAGCACCATCGACGGGCAATCCTCGACGTGATCCATCGCCTGGAGGCCGAGGGCCGGGCATCGGAGCGATGAGCGAGGCGGTCCGCGGGACCGCGCGCGGATGCATCGGCCGGATCGAGCGGGCCGCATCGCGCTGCCGCTAACGGCCCGCCGGCACGTCAGGCCGCGCGTCGGGCACGAAGCCGTCGCGGTTTGGGTTGGCCACGCGGGGCAGGCTCTGCGCGTCGAGGACCGCGTCCCCGGGCAGGATGCCGTTGCGGTGCAGGAGGCAGGCCGAGACGGCGTAGACCTCGGGGTCCGAGAGGGATTGCGGCGCGTCGAAGGGCATCGCCCGGCGCACGCAGTCGAACAGGGTCGTGGCGTAGGGCCAGAAGCTGCCGATGGTCCGCACCGGCTCGGCGCCCGCCAGCGTGCCCCGCCCGCCCACGAGCCGGTCCGCCGCCCCGCCTTCCCCCGCCGCGCCGTGGCAGCCGGCGCAGCGCACGACGTCGCGCCGGCGATGGTCAACCTCACCTGCCCGCTCGCGGCGGGGGGCGACCCGAACACCGCCCTCCTCGTTGACCGGGCGGCGGACGACCAGTTCGTGCTGCGCTTCGTCGCCCGCGAGGACCGCAAGGACGATCCCCGCCTGCGCCGCTTCGTCGAGACCTGCAAGGACCCGCAGGTGAAGGCCTTCATCAGGCGGACCCTCCCCGGCTTCGTGCCGGCTTGGCCGGGGGCGTGAGCCCTTCCGCGTCGAGCCTCACACCACATCCGCCAAAATGCCTTCGGGATGGCGGATTCGGGCATCGCTCAGGCGCCGCGCGGGCGCGTGATCCGGGATCCGCTGCGATCGACCGGATCCCGGATCAGCCCTGCCCGACGCGGCACGGCTGGGCGGCCGCCCGCGCGATGCCGCCGAGCCACCCGGCGGCGCGGTCCCGGCGGGCGCCGGAGATCCGCCGTCTCGCCCAACCTCTTCCGACAGAAGACCATCCCGGTTGACGCGGCGCTTGGCCCCGCCATGCTCCCGCCGATCCGCAGCCCGACGCCGGTGAGCCTCCCGGCGCGCCCGGAGACCGCCATGGCGAGAGCCCGCACCCTGCATCTCGGCGCCTTCATGCGCCCGGTCGGCATCCACACTGCGTGGTGGCGCTATCCGGGGGGTTACCCGGTCGCGAACTTCAACTTCGCGCACCTCGCGCGCTTCGCGCAGACGCTGGAGCGGGCGAAGTTCGACGCCTTCTTCATGGCCGACCACCTCGCGGTGCTGAACATGCCGATCGAGGCGCTCAAGCGCTCGGCGACCGTGACGTCGTTCGACCCGCTGACGCTGCTGCCCGCGCTCGCCGTGGTGACGGAGCGGATCGGCCTCGTCGCCACCGCCTCGACCACCTACGACCAGCCCTACCACGTCGCCCGCAAGTTCGCCTCCCTCGACCACCTCTCGGGCGGACGGGCGGGCTGGAACGTGGTCACGACCTCGAACCCGGACGCGGCGAAGAACTTCGGGTTGGAGCACCATCCCGAGCACGCCGACCGCTACGAGCGCGCGCACGAGTTCGTCGAGGTGGTGAAGGGCCTGTGGGATTCCTTCGCGGACGACGCGTTCCTGCGCGACGTGGAGAGCGGCGTGTTCTTCGCCCCCGAGCGGATGCACGTCCTCGACCATCGCGGGGAGCACCTCGCGGTGCGCGGTCCCCTCAACGTCGCGCGGCCGGTGCAGGGCTGGCCGGTGATCGTGCAGGCGGGCGCCTCGGAGGCGGGCCGCCAGCTCGCGGCCGAGACCGCCGAGGTGATCTTCGGTGCGGCCGCCACGCTGGAGGACGGCCGCGGCTTCGCCGAGGACGTGCGCGGGCGGATGGCGAGGATCGGGCGCGATCCCCAACACCTGAAGATCCTGCCCGCCTGCTTCGTGGTGGTGGGCGACAGTGACGAGGAGGCGCGCGAGAAGCGCGCCACCCTCGACGGCCTCGTGCACGAGGCGAGCGCCCTCGCGGCGCTGTCGATCGCGCTCGGGGTCGATGCGGGCGCCTTCGATCCGGACGGGCCGCTGCCCGCGATTCCGGAGACCAACCAGTCGAAGACCGGGCGCGAGCGGGCGATCGCCCTCGCCCGCCGCGAGGGCCTGACCGTGCGCCAACTGGCGCAGCGCCTCGGCGGCTACGCCGGCCTCGCGATGGTCGGCACGCCCCGGCGCATCGCCGACGAGATGCAGGCCTGGATCGAGGCCGGGGCGAGCGACGGCTTCACGATCATGGTCTCGGACGTGCCGCAGGGCCTCGACGACTTCACCGGCAAGGTTGTGCCGGAATTGCAGCGGCGCGGGCTGTTCCGCACGGCGTACGAGGGGCGCACGCTGCGCGAGCACCTGGGGCTGCCGCGGCCGGCGAACCGCTTCTTCCCGTGAGGCCCGCCGCGAGGCCCGCCCGTCGCGCACGCGCGCTCGATCCCCCTGCACCGCCCCGCGCGGCGCGACGGAGCCGGGTCGGCCGGCCTGAATCTTAATAGTCTTTATACAAAGTAGACTATTCCCGCGAGGCGTCCGCTGCGCTAGGCTTCCGCCCGGGCAGGGAGGGTCGAGCATGGTGGGGACGGGATCGCGCGCGGCGCTGGCGGAGCGCTACGGGCCGGCGGGCGCCGACCTCCCGGTCGCCTGGAACGACACGCTGGCGGGGCTCCTCGCCCACCGCTCCGTGCGCGCCTACCGGCCCGATCCCCTGCCCCCGCACACGCTGGAGACGCTGGTCGCGGCAGCGCAGTCGGCGGCCTCCTCCTCCAACCTCCAGACCTGGAGCGTGGTCGCGGTGGAGGACCCCGAGACCAAGCGGCGCCTGTCCGCGGTGGCGGGCGGGCAGCGGCACGTGGTCGAGGCGCCCCTCGTGCTGGTCTGGCTCGCCGACCTGTCGCGCCTCGCCGCGATCGGCCGCGAGAAGGACCGCCCGACCGACGGGCTCGCCTATCTGGAGACGCTGTTCGTCGGCATCATCGACGCCGCGCTCGCGGCGCAGAACGCCACGGTCGCGCTCGAATCCCTGGGCCTCGCCTCGGTCTATATCGGGGCGCTGCGCAACGATCCGGCGGCGGTGGCGGAGATCCTGGGCCTGCCCTCGAACGTGCTGGCGGTGTTCGGCCACTGCGTCGGTCACGCCGATCCGGCGCGCCCGGCCTCGGTGAAGCCGCGCCTGCCTCAGAGCCTCGTCCTTTACAGGGAGCGCTACGGGGCGGGCGCCGACCCGGCGGCGGTCGCCGCCTACGACCGCACGCTCGCCGCCTTCCAGGAAGGCCAGCGCCTGACCCCGGTGGGCTGGACGAGGGCGGCCCTCGACCGCGTGCGCGGCCCGGAGGCGCTGAGCGGCCGCGACAGGATCCGGGCGGCGCTGGAGCGGCTCGGCTTCGGCCTGCGCTGACGCGGGAACGGCGCCGGGGACGCTCGGCGAGCCCATCGACAACGTCATCCTCCTCGGGGCCGCGCGGAGCCGGGATGCTCACCAACAAGGGAAAGTACGGGCTCAAGGCGCTCGTCCACCTCGCGGCCCTGCCGCCGGGGACCCGCATCGGCGTCGCCGAGGTCGCGGCGGCGAACAACATCCCGAAGAAGTTCCTCGACGCGATCCTGGGCGAGCTGCGCAATGCCGGCCTCGTGCACAGCCGCAAGGGGCCCGGCGGCGGCTACGCCCTGGCGCGGCCGCCGGAGGAGATCCGGGTCGGCCACGCGGTGCGCGTGCTCGACGGGCCGCTCGCCCCCGTTCCCTGCGCCAGCCGCACGGCCTACCGCCCCTGCGAGGATTGTCCCGACGAGGGGGCCTGCGCGGTGCGCCTCGTGATGCTGGAGGTGCGCAACAGCATCGCGGGGGTGCTCGACACGCTCACGCTCGCGCAGATGCGCGACCTGCCGGCGGCGGACGAGGGCGGTAGCATCACCTACCAGATCTGATCCGCCTCATCCGCCGTCCGGACGATCACGTCCGGACAGCGCAGGGCAAGCCCGCGCGGCGCTTGAGCGAAGCCCGCATCCGCCATCCCGAAGGGATCGAGCGGATGACGAGCCCGCGCGGCGCGTGAGCGAAGCCCAAATCCGCCATCCCGAAGGGATCAAGCGGATTCGGGATGACCAGCCCGCGCGGCGCTTGAGCGAGGCCGACATCCGCATGGCCGAAATGGGAGATGGCGACGCAATCCGTCGGATGTCGGATCAGGGGCTGGCGCGGCCGACGGCCGCCGTGACGGGCCGCGACCGGCCGCGGGCGCCGCCGTCGAGGATGCGGGCGGCGAGCCACGCGCAGGCCGCGTCGAGGTCGAGGAGGTCCGGCACGGGGGCGTAGGGCATCAGGTCGGAGAGGTCCGCGGAGAACAGCGCGTCCTGCGGACCGGCCGCGCGCACCTGCGCCAGCAACGGGTGGTTCGTCCGCGCCGCCGGGATCTCCGCCGGCCGGCGCGCCAGCGCGTCGAAGGCGCGCCGCCCGTGCCGCAGCAGGCTGCCTCGCGCGGCGGGCGGCAGGTGGTGCCAGAGCGCCGGGGCATGCAGGCGCACGCCGTCCACCGCCTCGGTCCAGGGAATCCCGCGCGCCCGCGCCTCGCCGAGCACGCGCCGCAGCCAGCGGGCGAGGGAGGCAACGCCGGTGCCGAGAGGCAGGTCGGCGGGGTCGAGGCGCAGCACCCGCAAGGGCCCGCATGCCTCGACGCCGCGCGGCGGCGCGGGAGCGGCCGCCGTCACCGTCGCGGTGCGCGCCAGGATCGTGGTGCCGTCGTCGAGGAGGGCCGCGACGCAGCCGACCGTGCGGCCGAGGCGAAGACACACCCCCTCCGCCACGTGGAGGCGGGTGGCGGCCTCGCGCAGCGCGCCGCTCGCGCGCGGCTCGGACGCGGTCGACGCGCCCTCCGGCCACCAGCGCGCACCGTCCGCGACGCCGGTCCTCAGGATCGCGGCGTAATCCTCCCGGCGCAGCAGGCGGCAGAGGTCCGGGCGCCCCTCGACCAGCGTCACCTGCGCGCGCGGATCGCGCCGCAGCAGGTGGGAGGTGAGACAGAGGGCACCGGCCGTGGCACCCACCACGAGGTGGTGGCGCCCGTCCACCGGAGGCGGGATCGCGGCTGACCCGTGCATCGGGGTCTCCTTCCGGGAGCGGCAACGCGGCCGGATTGTCGATCCGATGGACCGAAAGATCAACGAGAACGTTCTTTTTACAGAACGTCTTTGCGCAGGAGAAGGGCGTGGCCGCACCCGGCGTCGCGAGAGGATCCTGCGGCGGACGGAAAGTGCTTCGCGCGGCGAGGCCCGCCTCGCCGCGCACGGGCCCGCCGCGCCGGGATCCCGGCCGACGCGGCGCGGGCCGCGCCGCTCCCCCGCCCGGGGACGGCGCCCGCCGCGCAGGCCGAGCGGTCTCCGCCGGACCGGTCGGAGCCCGGATCACACCCGCCGCAGGGGCACCCGGAACAGGCGCAGGGCCGCGAGCAGCGTCGCCGCGTAGGCGAGGAGGCCGAGGCCGCCGAGGGCCGAGAGGATCGCGAGCTCGCGGAAGCGCGGCAGGGGCGGCATCAGCCGCTCCAGCAGGGGCAGCCCGCCGAGGGTGCCGAGCGCCAGCACGGCGCAGCCGGCGAGCACCCCGCAGGCCGTGACGGCGAGCGCCCGGCTCGGGGCGGTCCAGCCGCGGCGGCGGGCGACCAGGAACAGCATCAGCACGTTCACCCAGACGCCCGCCGCGGTGGCCAGCGCGAGGCCGGTCACGCCGAGCGGGCCGGTCAGCGCCACCTTGAGGGCGACGTTGAGGGCGACCGCCGTCAGCGAGGCGACGACCGGGAAGCGCGAATCCTGGCGCGCGTAGAAGCTCGCCACGATGCTGCGGATCAGCACCGCGGCCGGCAGGGCGAGGCCGTAGGCGGCCAGCACCGCCCCGGCCCGGGCCGCCGCCTCGGCGTCGAAGGCGCCGCGCTGGAACAGGGCCGTCATGATCAGGTCCGGCACCAGCAGGAAGGCCACCGCGAACGGCGCCGAGAGGGCGAGCGAGAAGCCGGTGGCGCGGTTCTGCGCCGCGTGGGCCGCGGCGGCGTCGCCGGAGGCGAGGCGCCGGCTCATCTCCGGCAGCAGCACGGTGCCGGCCGCGATGCCGATCACCCCGAAGGGCAGCTGGTAGAGCCGGTCCGCGTAGTAGAGGGCCGAGACCGCGCCAGCGGGCAGGAAGGAGGCGATGATCGTGTCGGCGAACATCGCGATCTGCACCCCCGCCGAGCCGATCACCGCCGGCCCGAGCATGCGGAAGAAGCGCACCATGCCGGTATCGGCGAGGGTCGGGCGCGCGAGCCGGGGCGCCACCCCCGCCCGCACGGCGTCGCCCCAGACGAGCAGGAATTGCAGCACGCCGGAGACCGCCACGCCCCAGGCGGCCGCGTAGGCGGCATTGGGGAACAGGAAGGCCAGGGCGAGGGAAGCCAGCAGCGAGAGGTTGAGCAGGACCGGGGCGGCCGCCGCCGCCGCGAAGCGCTTGCGGGCGTTGAGCACCCCCGAGAGCAGCGTCACCAGGGTGATGAACAGCAGGTACGGGAAGGTGATGCGGGTGAGCGCGACCGCCAGGGCGAATTTCTCCGGCTCCTCCGCGAAGCCCGGGGCGAGGGCCCGCACGACGAGCGGCATCATCGGCAGCGCCAGGGCGAGGAGCGCGACCTGGATCAGCAGCATCAGGGTGAAGATGCGGTCCGCGAAGCGCCGCGCGTCCTCCCGCTCCCCGGCCCCGTCCAGCCCCGCATAGGTCGGCACGAAGGCGACGTTGAAGGCCCCCTCGCCGAAGATCGCCCGGAAGTGGTTCGGCAGCCGGAAGGCCACCACGAAGGCGTCGGCGATCGGGCCGGCCCCCATCACGGCGGCCATCACCACGTCCCGCAGGAAGCCCGTGACCCGCGACACCAGGGTCCAGCCGCCGACCGAGAGGATGCTGCGGATCATCGACACGACTCGTCCTGATGCGGGCGCGACGGCGCCCGCCCGGTCACACTGCCCCCGGAAAGGTGGCGCGAGCGCGGCGATCGTCGGGGAACGGCGCGGCCTGCGCGGCGGCGGCCGGGCCGATCCGCTCGGCGACCACGTAGAGCGGGCGCCGCTTCACCTCCGCGAAGATCCGCCCGATATACTCCCCGATGATGCCGAGCGACATCAGCTGGATGCCCGAGAAGAACATCACCGACACGATGAGCGAGGCGTAGCCCGGCACGTTCGGCCCGCGGAACAGGTACTCGCCCACGAAGTAGAGGGCGGCGAGGAACGCCAGCGCCGCGATGGCCCCGCCCAGATAGGTCCAGACCCGCAGCGGCACGGTCGAGAACGAGGTGATGCCGTCGAAGGCGAAGCGGAACAGCTTGCGGAAGCTCCACTTGGTCTCGCCGTGGTGGCGCGCCTCGACCGCGTAGGGCACCCCCACCGAGCGGAAGCCGATCCAGGAATAGAGCCCCTTCGAGAAGCGGGCGCGCTCGGGCAGCGCCCGCAGCACCTCGACGCCCTTGCGGTCGATCAGCCGGAAATCCCCGGCCCCCTCGGGCAGCGGCATCTCGCCGAAGGTGGCGAAGAGCCGGTAGAACAGCCGCGCGAAGCCGCGCCGCAGCCGGCTCTCGCCGTCCCGGTCCATGCGCTGGGCGTAGACCATGACGTTGCCCTCCCGCCAGAGCGCCACGAAGGTCTCGATCAGCTCCGGGGGGTGCTGGAGGTCGGCGTCCATCAGCACCACGGCGCGGCCGCGGGCGTGGTCGAGCCCGGCCGCGATCGCGACCTCCTTGCCGAAGTTGCGGCTGAACGAGACCGCGCCGATGCGCGGCTCGCCCGCATGGTGCGCGGCGATCACCGCGGCGGTGGCGTCGCGGCTGCCGTCATCGACGAACAGCACCTCGAAGGCCGGGCCGATGCGCTCCAGCACGGGCAGGAGGCGGGCAAGGAGCGGCCCGACATTGGCGCTCTCGTTGTAGACCGGTATGACGACGCTGAGGTCGACCGGGTCGCTTGGCCTGAACAGCTCCACGGTGCCGTTCCTCGATGTCTGTGCCGGGCAAGGCCGGCCTTGCGCGGGATCAAGAACCGGCGCCGCGCGCCGGATCAAGGGAATGCTGTAGCGCATGCCACCTGAACGGCGACCGATCGTGCTCTGCGCCGACGATTACGGGCTGAGCCCCGGGGTGAGCCGCGGGATCCTGGCCCTCGCCCGGGCCGGCCGGATCTCGGCGACGGGGTTGATGACGAACCTGCCCTCCTTCGCCCCGGCGGCCCCGCCCCTGCGCGAGGTCGCCGGGCGGGTCGGGCTCGGCCTGCACCTCACGCTGACGGCGGGCGCGCCGCTCGGGCCGATGCCGCGGCTCGCCCCCGGCGGCGCCCTGCCGTCCCTGGGGCGGCTGATGCGGGCGGCCTTCGCGGGCGCCCTCGATGCCGCCGAGACCGAGGGCGAGATCGCCCGCCAGCTCGACGCCTTCGAGCGGGCCCTCGGCCGCCCGCCGGACTTCGTCGACGGGCACCAGCACGTGCACGTGCTGCCCGGGCTGCGGGGCGCGCTCCTCGCGGTGCTCGCCCGGCGGGGCCTGGCCGGGCGGACCTGGCTGCGCGATCCGGGCGACCGCCTCGCCGCCCTCCTGGCCCGGCCCTCGGCCCCGAAGGCCGGGCTCGTGCGCGCCCTCGCGCTCGGCTTCCGGCGCGCGGCGGTCCGGGCGGGGTTCCCGACCAACCGCGGCTTCTCGGGCTTCTCGGATTTCGCGCCCGGCAGCGGGTTCGCGGAGTCCTTCGAGCGGGCCTTCGCCCGGCTCGGCCCGGCGCCCCTCGTCATGTGCCATCCGGGCGAGGCGGACGACGCCCTGCGGGCCCTCGACCCGGTGGTCGCGAGCCGGCCGGCGGAGCTCGCCTACCTCGCCTCGGAGCGGTTCGCGACCTTCCTGGAGCGGGAGGGCTTGCGCCTCGCGCCAGCCCCCGGAGCGCGCGGGTCCTGCGGCGGCGGAGGACCCGGCTGACCAGCCGGGGCAGCTCGGTCCTCGGAGGGCGTCGCGGCTCGACGGTCACCGCGGGCCGGCTCCTCTCCCCGCATCGGGGGAGAGGAGCGCGCCGCGCGGCGGCGGCGCATAACGAGGCCTGTCATACGCCATCCGGTTGATTGCTTCGCCATCTTCCATTTCGGCAATGCGGATGTCGGCTTCGCTCAGGCGCCGCGCGGGCTCGTGATCCGGGATCCGCTTCGATCAAGCGGATCCCGGATCAGGCGATCGCCTCGTGGTACATTTTCTCCACGTGCTCCCAGTTCACCAAGTTCTCGATGAAGGCCTTGAGGTAGTCGGGACGGCGATTGCGGTAGTCGATGTAGTAGGAATGCTCCCAGACGTCGACGCCGAGGATCGGCTTGGCCCCGTGCACCAGCGGGTTCTCGCCGTTGGGGGTCTTCATGATCTCGAGCTTGCCGTTCCGGACCGCGAGCCAGGCCCAGCCCGAGCCGAACTGCGACACGCCGGCCTGGATGAAATCCGCCTTGAACTTGTCGGCGCCGCCCAGATCCTCGGCGATCTTCTTCTCGAGCGCGCCCGGGATGGCGCCGCCGCCGTTCGGCTTCATCCATTGCCAGAAGTGGATGTGGTTGTAGTGCTGGCCCGCGTTGTTGAAGAGCGGCTGGTTCTGGCCGTAGGACGCCTTCACCACCTCCTCGACGGACTTGCCCGCCAGCTCCGACCCTTCGAGCAGCTTGTTGCCGGTATCGACGTAGGCCTTGTGGTGCTTGTCGTGGTGAAACTCGAGGGTTTCCTTCGACATGTAGGGCTGCAGCGCGTCGTAGGCGTAGGGCAGTTCGGGCAGCGTGAAGGCCATGGTGTGTCTCCGCATCAAGAGGGCGGCGGACCCGCCGGCCGGCAGCCTCGCTGCGGCGCGGGATCCGGGCGTTAGGTAAGTCGCGCGGCGGCCTCCGGCAACGTGCCGCGGGGGCCGTCGGCCGGGCGAGCGGGCCGGCCCGGTTTTGAAAACCCGCCGCGGGCGCTTAATCTCGGCCGTAGGCGGCGAGGCCGCGCGGTTCGAGTGGTGTGATGATCGGTGCGTTGTTCGCGCTCGCCCTGCTGATGATCCTGGGCGGGCTCGCCTCGGTGGTGCAGGGCATTCCCTACGTGCGGCTGGAGATCGGCTGGACCATGGTCATCGCCGGCACGGTCGGGGCCAGCGGCGGCGCGCTGCTCCTCGGCCTCGCGGTGGCGGTGACGCGCCTCGCGCGGATCGAGCGCCTGCTGGCGCAGCCCGCCGCGTCCGGCCCGCGCGCGGAACCCCACTCCTTTCCCGGCCCCGGCCCCGCGACGCGGCCAGCGGAGCCGCTGCCGCCCCCGCCCGCGATGCCGTTCCAGACGGCCGGTCCCGCCCCGGCGGGCCCAGGGAACGCCGGAACCAGCACGCCCGAGGGGACGGCGCCGGAGCCCGCGGCGGCCTCGGCCATCGCGGCGGCCCTCGGCGGGGCGGGGGTGGCCGGGGCGGCGGCCCTCGCGGCGCCCGCTCCGGCCGCGGCGCCCGACGCGGCCGCGGCCGACGCGGCCGCACCCGAGCTGCGCCTGACCCGGGCCGAGCCCGACCCGGCCGAGGAGCCGGAGCCCGCGCCGGCGGAGACGCCGCCGGACTCCCCCGCGCCGGCGCCCTCCGCCGAGGCCGCCGAGACCGCGCCGGAGCCGGCTGCCCCTGAGGAGCCGGCCATCGTCGGCACCTACGCGTCGGGGGGCAACACCTACGTGATGTACGCGGACGGCACGATCGACGCGCAGACGCCGGGGGGCAAGTACCGGTTCACGTCGCTCGACGAGCTCAAGGTCTTCATCGCCGAGGGCGGCGAGGCCGGCGGGGAGATGCGCTCCGGCGCGGCCTGACCCGGGCCCGAGGGCGGCCTTTGCGACCGGGCCCGGCGAATGCTGGGATCGGTCCCGGGGGACCGGCCTGCCGCCCGCTCCCGCATTCGAGGTCGCCGATGCCCGCTCCCATCCTCTCGCCCTCCCCCTCGCTCCCTGCCATGAACCCCGTCCGCGCCGTCGTCTTCGACGCCTACGGCACCCTGTTCGACGTGCATTCCGCCGTGCAGCGCCACGCCGCCGCCCTGGGGCCGCAGGCGGCGAGCCTCTCCGAGACCTGGCGGCAGAAGCAGCTCGAATACAGCTGGGTCCTGTCGCTGATCGGGCGCTACGCCCCGTTCCGCCGCCTGACCGAGCAGGCCCTCGACACCGCGCTCGCCCTGCACCCGGGCGTCGATCCGGCCCTGCGGCCGGCGCTCCTCGACGCCTACCGGACCCTCGACGCCTATCCGGAGGTTCCCGCCACCCTCGAAGCGCTGCGGGCGCGGGGGCTGCGGACCG
This sequence comes from Methylobacterium sp. 4-46, assembly GCF_000019365.1. Classification (GTDB taxonomy): domain Bacteria; phylum Pseudomonadota; class Alphaproteobacteria; order Rhizobiales; family Beijerinckiaceae; genus Methylobacterium. Next base: position 5,825,863 of record NC_010511.1, read on the forward strand.
CGATCCTGTCGAACGGCGACGGGCCGATGCTCGACGAGGCCGTGCGCGCCGCCCGGCTCGGGCCGCTGCTCGACGCCGTGCTCTCGGTCGATCCGGCCGGGATCTTCAAGACCAGTCCGCGCGCCTACGCGCTGGCCACCGCGCATCTCGGACTCGCCGCCCCGGAGATCCTGTTCGTCTCCTCGAACCGCTGGGACGTGGCGGGGGCCTGCGCCTTCGGCCTCGCGCCGGTCTGGGTCAACCGCGCGGGCCGTCCCGACGAGTACGCGGACCTGCCCCCGGTCCGGGTGATCGACCGGCTCGACGCGCTCCTGTCCGGCTGAGCCGGGCGCGGGCTGCCCCAAGATCCCCACGATGGCGTGCGAGAGCCCCGCGGCGGCAGGGGGAGCGGGAGGACGGATGGCGAGGTCTCGCGCGAGGATCCTGGCGCTGGTCGCCGCCGCGCTGGCGCTGCTGCCGGCCGGCCCCGGCCGGGCCGCGCCCGCCCCCAAGCACCTCCCTGCCAAGCACCTCTCTGCCAAGCACCTGGCCCCGATCCCGGGGCCGACCCTCGCCCTGATGGCCGCGCGGGGCACCGCGCCGGGCGCCCCGATCCTGATGCGCGCCTTCAAGAAGGAGGCCGAGATCGAGGTCTGGACGCGCGGCGCCGACGGGCGCTTCGCGCACCTCAAGACCTTCCCGATCTGCCGCTGGTCGGGCCAGCTCGGCCCCAAGCGGAGGAGCGGCGACCGCCAGGCGCCGGAGGGTTTCTACAGCATCCGCCCGGCGCAGATGAACCCGAATTCCCGCTACTACCTGTCCTTCGACGTCGGCTACCCCAACGCCTACGACCGGGCGCATGGCGGCACCGGATCCGCCCTGATGGTGCACGGCACCTGCTCCTCGGCCGGGTGCTTCGCCATGACCGACGCGCAGGTGAGCGAGATCTTCGCGCTCGCCCGCGAGGCCTTCGCGGGCGGGCAGGCCGCCTTCCAGTTCCAGGCCTATCCGTTCCGGATGAGCGCCGCCGCGCTGGCGCGGCATCGCCTTGACCCCAACATCGATTTCTGGCGCCAGCTCAAGGAGGGGGCGGACCGCTTCGAGGCGACCGGCCGCGAGCCGCTCGTCACCGTCGCGGGCGGGCGCTACGCCTTCGCGCCCTATCCGGACCCGGCCGTGGAGGCGGCCGCCCAGGCCCACCACGCCGCCGAGGAGGCGAGGATCGGCGACCTCGTGGCGCGGGGGATCGAGGCGGTGCGCACCACCTACGCGGATGGCGGCCAGCACCCCGTCTTCGCGGCGCTGCTGCGCCGGGGCGCGCCCCTCGGCGAGGTCAGCCGGCCGGAGGCGCTCGCCTTCGCGGGCCACGAGGTGGTGACGATCCCGGCCCACCGCGTCCGCCTCGCCGCCCCTCCCCCGTCCGCGCCGGTGCTCATCCCGCTGCCGGTGATCGCGACCGAGCCGTCCCTCTTCGCCCGCACGCCCCTGGCGGAGGGCGCGACGCGGCTCTCCCTGGCGCTGCCGGCCCCGGCGGGCCGGCCGCTCCTCGTCGGCGCGCCGCGCCTCGGCGCCGAGCCGACCCGGTTCGACCCGTTGCGGGCCGATCCCAACTGGCTCGCCGCGGCCCAGGGGCCGCGCCCCCAGGAGCGGCTCAGCGCCCTGCCCTGACGGGGCCCTCACGGGCGGGAGGGCCCGTCCTCGCGCCCGGGAACAGCCGGATGCGACGCCGCTCCCGGGAAGGGCGGGGCCCGGCCGGAGCCGCGGCGCCAGAGCACCAGCGGCGCCCCGAGGGGCACGCGCCAGCGCCCCCGCGCCAGCGGGTGGATCGGGGCCCCCTCGGCCGTCAGCCCGAAGGCGTAGAGGTCGTGCGCCCCGTCCAGCGTGAGCGCCGCGACGAGGCGCTCCTGGTCCGGCCCCGGCGCAAGGAGCGTTCCCCAGGCCGCGACGCGCAGGGGCGCCGCCGAGGCGAGCGCCCGGATGACGGCGAGGTTCGCCTCGCGCCGCGCCGCGCGGGCCGCGGGGGTCAGGCCCGCGAGCCAGCGGCGCAGCGCCTCCGGATGCGGGGTGATGCGGTCCTCGGCATTGACGAGCGTGTAGCCGCCGATCCCCGGCCGGCCCCGGAGCAGGGCCACGAGCCGGCAATTGGTCGGGTCCTGGCGCGCGGCATCCGCCCGGCTCGGATTGGCCGCGCAGACCAGGGCGCGGGGCGCGTCCGACCACCAGCGGTCGAGGCGCGGACGGTGCTGCCCGCAGGCGCTGAAGGTGGCCGAGCCTTGGATCGCGAGGCCCACGGTGCCCCCCGTCAGCCGCGACGGGGCGGAGGGGCCGCCGCGCCGGTCCGGACCGCACCGCATCCCCGCGTGCGCCAGTGCCGGCGCGGCCGCAGGCGCGGCCCGCGCGCTGACGCGCCGGTCCGGCCGCTCGGAACCGGAGGTCGGCGCCGGCCATTACTCGGACAGATCGGAGGAACACCTGTCATGAAGCTCATGAACCGACGAACGACCTTGGTGCTGAGCCTGCTCGGAGCGGCCATGCTGGCGCAGGCGACGGAGACGCCGCAGAAGAGCCGCGAGCAGGCGCCGAACATGCCGGCCCCGGCTCAGACCCTGCCCGAGCGGGTCAGGCCCGCCGATCCGGGCACCACCGGCACCACGGCACCCCGGCCCGCCGACCCGGACCACACCGCCCCGAGCAACGCGGGCGCGCAGCGCACCTGATCCGCCCGGCCCGAATCCGGCGCCCCGGCGCGGGTTGGGCGCCCTCGGCGCGGGTGCGGCGCCTCAGGCGAGGATCGTCTCGCCGAACACCTCCTCGAAGCGCGCGCGCAGCACCGCGTCCACCTCCGGCATCGTCACCGGGCGGCCGAGATCGACGAGGCTCGTGACCCCGTGCGCCCGCACCCCGCAGGGCACGATCCCGTCGAAATGGGTCAGGTCCGGCTCGACGTTGAGGCTGATGCCGTGGAAGGTCACCCAGCGGCGCACCCGGATCCCGATCGCCGCGATCTTGTCCTCGACCCCCTCCCCCTTCTCGGGCCGGCGCACCCAGACGCCGACGCGGTCCTCCCGCCGCTCGCCCCGCACCGTGAAGGCGTCGAGGGTGGCGATCAGCCACGTCTCCAGGGCCGCCACGTAGAGCCGCAGGTCGGGCCGGCGCCGGTTGAGGTCGAGCATGACGTAGGCCACCCGCTGGCCCGGCCCGTGATAGGTGAATTGCCCGCCCCGCCCGGTGCGGTGGACCGGGAAGCGGTCGGGCGCCACCAGGTCCGCCTCCTTGGCCGAAGTGCCGGCCGTGTAGAGGGGCGGGTGCTCCACCAGCCAGACGCGCTCGCGCGCCTCGCCCCGCGCGATGGCGGCGGCGCGGGCCTCCATGGCGGCCTCGGCCTCCCGGTAAGCGGTGAGGCCCTCGCTCACCGCCCACTCGACGGGCGGCGCGCCGGGCGGGGGCGGCAGGGCGTGCGGCAGCACGGAGAGGCGGGCGTTTACCAAGGCTTCACCCTCTTGGCGAAAAGCTCGGATCCGTGTGGCGTGGCGGGGCGGAGCACGTGGCGGTTCTCGAAGAGCTCAAGGTGGATCTCACGGTCGTGCTCGGCCGGACCCGGATGCCGATCCACATGCTGTTGCGCATGGGGCGCGGCGCGGTGATCGAACTCGATGCGACCGATTCCGATATGGTCGATATCCTGGCCAACGACCACCCGATCGCCCGCGGGCAGATCGTGGTGACGGGCAACCGCATCTCCGTGGAGGTGACGGAGCTGATCCGCAAGGCCGACGTGGTGCGCGAGCCCGGCGTGCGCGTCGGCGAGGGCGCCGGCGCCCTCCTGAGCGAGGCCCCGACCCCGCCGTGATCCGGCCCGGACGATTTTCGGTCCGGAGCGCTTGTGACCCCGGATTCGATCTGCTATTGGCTGCGCCGCTTCGATGGGTTTCACCCCCGAACCGCCGGCTCCGCCGACGAGGAAGCGCTCCGCGGCCGTGGCGGAATTGGTAGACGCGCTAGCTTGAGGTGCTAGTTGGGCAACCAGTGGAGGTTCGAGTCCTCTCGGCCGCACCATCCTTGAAAGCCATTGCAGGCCAAAAGGTTGGTGCCAGACATTGGCTTCCGGGGTTGACCGCACCTGCACTGCGGTCCTCCGCATGGCCGTCCCGATGGCACGCCGCGGGACGGACTCCGCATCGGGGTCTGGTATCTTCGCCAGCGCACCCCAGCCGACCTTCTCAAGCTTAAGGGACTGCAAGTCTCGCTCCCCGTGGCCGGTACCTCTGCCACGGTGAAGATCGTTGCGATGGTGCTCGTCTCACTCAGGACCAGGGAGCCGGCTGAAGCCCGGACCCGTCAGGCTGGCGCGGACGCTGCCCCGACGCAGGTCTGGGATGCGCGAAGCAGGGGACCGTCCCCGCTCACGCAGCGCCAAGTCACAGCCCTCGCTGGCTAAGCACGTCCTGCGCAGCCCGCCCCTCGAAGGCATAGCCCACCTGCCCCCGGTGGGAGCCGTCCACGATGCCCTGAGCGTGACTGACGCGAATGGCCCAGCGTGCCTCCAACTGCCCGCGCAGCGGGCTCTCCCTGTCCTTCTCGACACGAGCCCCCGCGAGGCGCCGGTACGAGCCCAGGACGGCCTCCGCAACGCCCACCTGATCGGACCGCCCCATGCCCTCCGTAGACGCGCCGTGTCAGCCTTGCCGTACAGACTGAACCGTGACGCAGCCGGGAATGAACCGCCCAGTGCGCGGCACATACGTGACATATGCACCCCAAGATTCGTAGCCGTCCTCCGAGAGCCATTAGGCACATAATAGACGATATGTGAGACAGATTAGAGACTTATGGCGGCCAATACACCCGTTTCATCTCTCATCTCAGCACCCAGATAGACATAACGATCAAGATAGTTGCACTGATGGCGTGAAGCCCGATCTGCCACCAGGCGGCGGTGCCCACCGACAAGACGAGGGTGACATCACAGACCGGAATGAGGACGGTTGCGCTCAGGACGATGCCCACCGCACGTCTGGACGAGAAGCAGACGAGCCCGGCCAGATAGAGGGCCAAGGCAGCGTCTCGGAAACCGATGGCACGCAGATACGCATCAGAGACATTGCCAGGAGCCGGTATGCCGAAGATCGAAGCTCCGGCGGTCGGGGCTGCGATGAACAGGCCGCTCAGGCACAAGAACACCGCCGCGAGGCCCAGGACGGCCCAGAAGCTCAGCTCTGAACTGGATAGGTGTTGGTCGGCAGAAGCCACGCTGGCCCTCCTCCGGCTGCGTGAGGTCAACCGTGGAGGGCGCCTGCGGTGTCGTGCCCAGGCGCCTTGAGACCACGTCCATCTCCTGCCTGACAGGCGCAAGGGCACCGAATCTGGCAGCGAGGGCGGCATCACGTGCCGAACGTGCTCCGCGTGTGAGCCGAACTATGAAGCCCGTGGACGGATGTAAGCTTCGCTCGCCTCCGCGCCTTGTCCTCAGTACGCTTAGCAGCAAGGAGGCGTGCTGAATGAAGGCAATGCATGCAGTCTGCCACTACAAGAACGGCAGACCAGACAACCTATTTCAAGTTGGAAAAGGTCAGGGAGTTTTTAAATCGGGATATTGGAGAATTCCTCCAGAAGAGGCGCTCGCCTTACGGGGTGGGTGGCTCTACCTTCATGAGACCAGCAATAAGCCTGCCTACTTTGTAGCTCGTATTGAGGAGGTAGGAGAGCCTGACGGCGAAGGCAAATATAACTTATCAGTTAAAAAGGAAATTCTGAGAATAGAGGTAGCCTGGAGGGGCATCACTCCTACTCAGAGTAGGTATGTCAGTATCGTAGAGGCCGATCGGCCGCATGAGGCTGGCAGCCGCATGAGGTAGGCGCCTGCTTCGCCTCAAGCTCCTGTCCAGCCACCATCACGCAGCTTCCGGGTTCAACGCCCGGTGCACCGACCCGCGACCGATGCCGAGTTCCTCGCCGATGGCGGCCGGACCCGTTCCGGTGGCGTGAAGCTCCCTGACCTTCTCAGCAGGCCCCCATGCAGGGCGCCCCTTGCCGGCATAGACCCCGGCAGCCTTGACCTCAAGCTGGCGGACGATGTCTGCGAGGTCAGCATGAGACTCCTCAGAGCGGCCACCATCCACCGAAGGTACGGTATGATAAACATTCTGAGGGCGGCCCTGTCATGGAACCAGCACCCGACTGCAGCCTTACTGGCCCAGGCGCATCTCGGAAGGTGGCGCTTAGCAACGTGCCAGACGGGGGTGCTTCATGCCTTCACACGACGCGCACGGGTTCTCGCAGCCTTCTCAGGGCAACCTGCTCTTCAGAGCCATCAAGAACGACTGGATTGCAGGCGAGCTTTGGCGGTTTGCGGCTGACCTGACCGAGCAGGGACTTCTCGACCAAGCGGCGGAACTCAGGGCGGAGTCACGGGCGGCCCGTGTGGCCGCGATGCAGTGCCGAGCCAGGGCCGGGTTGTTCTCAGTCCTGAGTTGACCTCTATCAGAGGGGTAAGCTGCGCGGACACCTGGGGGCGCGGGCGCTGCACCGCGGCGGCCCGGTTCCGCGACCCGACGCATGGTGCCGACGGGCACCCGGGAACGAGCCCCCTCAGGTGAGGACGCGCTCCCCCGCCGGCGTGCGCACCAGCGCCCGCAGCGCGAAGTCCGGGCCCGCCCGGAAGGCGGGCGGGTCGACGAGGCCGAGCCGCGCGTGCAGCGCCGCGATCCGGTCCGGCTCGGGATGCGCGAGGTCGAGGCGGACGAGCCGCGCCCCCGCCTCCGGCATCGCGCCGGCCGGGCCCGGGAGCCCCTCCCAGTCGATCACGCTGGGCACGGCGCCGTCCTCCGGCAGGGTGCCGTCCGGCCGCAGGGCGAACAGCCAGGACCGCTCCCCCCGCGAGATCCGCGCCGGGCACCCCACCAGGGCGCCATGCGCGGCCGCGACCGCGGCGATCGCTCCCGTCCGCGCCACCAGCGTGCGCAGCCGCCGCCCGCGCGCCCAGGCCGCCCGCACCGCGTCCAGGTCGTCGAGGCCGAACCAACGCGGCCCGGCCGGCGCCGGTGCCTCGGGGTCGCGCGCGATCACCTCCAGATAGAGGTCGTCCCCGAGCCGCAGGACGAGGTTGTGCGTGCCCATCTGGGGATGGCGGCCGCCGGCCCGCATCGGCAGCCCGAGGCACGCCTGAACATGCGCCTCGCCCTCGGCGAGCGTCGGGGCGACGATCACCAAATGGTCGAGCCGCAGCATCTGCGCGCTCACGGCCCCCTCCCGGCGCTCGCGTCCGTCATCGCCCCTTCCCCGGACCCGCCCGGCGCCGGGCGTCAGCCCCGCAGCGTGGCGCCGGTCTTCTTCGCCACCTCGGCGACGATCCGGGCGCTCACCGCCTCGATGTCGGCCTCCGTGAGGGTGCGGTCAACCGGCTGCAGCCGCACCGCGACCGCGACGGACTTCTGGTCCGCCCCGATCCCCGGCCCCTCGTAGACGTCGAAGACCTCGGCCCCCGCGACGAGCGTCCGCTCGGCCCCCTGCACGGCGCGCAGGATGTCGCCGGCCGCGACGTCGCGGCCCACCACGAAGGCGAAGTCGCGGCTCAGCGGCTGGAAATCCGAGAGCTTCGCGGCCGGCTTGACCTTGGTCGGCCGGTGCTTGGGCAGGGGCAGGGCGTCGAGCACGATCTCGAAGGCGACGACCGGTCCCTTCACGTCGAGCGCCCTGAGCACCCGGGGATGCACTTCGCCGAAATGCCCGATCGGGGTCCTCGGCCCGAATTGCAGCGTGCCGGAGCGGCCGGGATGGAACCAGTCCGGCCCGCCGGCCACGACCTGCAGCCCGCCGACCGGCACGCCGAGGGCCGTGAGCAGCGCCAGCGCATCCGCCTTCGCCTCGTAGGCGTCGACCGGCCGCGCCGCGCCGTCCCAGTGCCGGCCCGCGCCGGCGGCGCGCGCGCTGCCCCGCCGCAGGGCCGCCGCCCGCATGGTCTGGCCCTCGGGCGCGTCGGAGGCGAAGCACTGCCCGACCTCGAACAGGGCGACGTCCGGGTAGCCCCGGTCGGCGTTGCGCTGGCCCGCCCGCAACAGGCCGGGCAGCAGGCTCGGGCGCATGTCCGAGAGGTCCGCCGCGATCGGGTTCGCCAGCGCCAGGTCCGGCCGCCCGCCGCCGAACGCCTCGGCATCCGCCTTGGCGATGAAGGACCACGTCACCGCCTCGACGAGGCCGCGCGCGGCGAGTTCGCGCTTGGCGAGGCGGGTGCGCTTCTGCAGCACCGTCAGGACCGGGCGGATCACCGCCGCCTCGACCCGCGGCAGCGGCTTCGGCTCGATCCGGTCGAGGCCGGCGATGCGCACGATCTCCTCGACGAGGTCGGCCTTGCCCTCGACGTCCGGCCGCCAGGAGGGCGGCAGCACCTTGACCCGGTCGCCGCTGCCGGAGACGTGGAAGCCCAGCGCCTCCAGCGTCACCTTCATCTCGGGCCGCGGCAGGTCGAGCCCCGAGAGGCGGCGCACCTCCGTCCAGGGGAAATCGATGACGCGGTCGGTCTCGGGCCTCTCGCCCGCGACCGTCGCCTCGGTCGGGACGCCGCCGCAGAGCTCGATCACCATCCGGGTCGCGAGGTCGAGGCCGGGCAGGGTGAAGGCCGGGTCGACGCCGCGCTCGAACCGGTAGCGGGCATCCGTGATGATCCCGAGCCGCCGCCCGGTCCGGGCGATGGTGCGCGGGTCCCAAAGCGCCGATTCGATCAGCACGTCGGTGGTGGATTCGTCGCAGCCCGAAGGCTCCCCGCCCATGATGCCGGCGATCGATTCCGGCCCCGCCGCGTCGGCGATGACCACGATCCCGTCGTCGAGCTGGTAGGTCCGGCCGTCGAGGGCGAGGAGCTCCTCGCCCTCGCGCGCCCGGCGCACCGTGAGGTCCCCCCTCACCTTGGCGGCGTCGAAGACGTGGAGCGGCCGGCCGCGGTCGAAGGTGATGAAGTTCGTGATGTCGACCAGCGCATTGATCGGCCGCAGGCCGATCGCCTTGAGGCGGCGCTGCAGCCATTCGGGCGAGGGGCCGTTGCGCACGCCGCGCACGAGCCGCAGGCCGAAGAGCGGGCAGAGATGGCCGTCCTCGGGGGCGAGGGCGCGGGTCACCGCGACCGGGCAGGGCCCCTCCCCGCGCAGGGTCGGCAGGGTCTCGCGCCTGAGCCGCCCGAGCCCGGCCGCCGCGAGGTCGCGGGCGATGCCGGCGACGCCCGTGCAGTCGGGCCGGTTCGGCGTCAGGTTGATCTCGATCACCGGGTCGTCGAGGCCCGCATAGGCCGCGTAGGTCTCGCCCACGGGCGCGTCCGCCGGCAGGTCGAGGATGCCGTCGTGGTCCTCCGAGAGGCCGAGCTCGGCCCCCGAGCAGAGCATGCCGCGGCTCTCGACGCCCCGGATCGTGCCGACCGACAGGGTGATGTTCTTGCCCGGCACGTAGGTGCCGGGCGGCGCGAAGACGCTGCGCATGCCCGCCCGCGCGTTCGGCGCGCCGCAGACGACCTGGACGGGCGCGGCCCCGTCCCCGAGATCGACGGTGCAGACCCGCAGCCGGTCGGCATTGGGATGCGGCTCGGCGGTGAGCACGGCGGCGATCCGGTAGGCGGCGAGGTCCGCCGCCCTGTTCTCGACGCGCTCCACTTCGAGCCCGATGCGGGTCAGCGTCTCGACGATGACGTCGAGGGACGCGTCGGTGTCGAGGTGGTCCTTGAGCCAGGAGAGGGTGAATTTCATGGGGCGCCGGCCGTTGGCTGGAAGGGAGTCGGGACTTGCGCGTCCGGGCGGGGGGCGACGGGGAACCGCGACGCCGCCCTCAGCCCGTGAGCCCGCCGACGAGGCTCGGAATGTCGAGGGGCCGGAAGCCGTAATGGTCGAGCCAGCGCACGTCCGCCTCGAAGAACGGGCGCAGGTCCGGCATGCCGTACTTGAGCATCGCGATGCGGTCGATGCCCATGCCCCAGGCGAAGCCCTGCACCTCGTCCGGGTCGAGGCCGCACTGGCGCAGCACGTTCGGGTGCACCATGCCGCAGCCCAGGATCTCCAGCCAGTCGTCGCCCTCGCCGAAGCGGATCTCCCCGCCCTTGCGCGAGCACTGGATGTCGACCTCGGCGGAGGGCTCCGTGAACGGGAAGAACGAGGGCCGGAAGCGCATCTTCACGCTCTCGACCTCGAAGAACGCCTTGCAGAACTCCTCCAGGATCCACTTCAGGTGGGCGAGCGTCGCCGTGCGGTCGATCACCAGGCCCTCGACCTGGTGGAACATCGGCGTGTGGGTCTGGTCGGAATCGTGCCGGTAGGTGCGGCCGGGGCAGATCACCCGGATCGGCGGCTGCTGGCTGCGCATCGTGCGGACCTGCACCGGCGAGGTGTGGGTGCGCAGGAGCTTGCGCGTCCCGTCGCGGCCCGGCGGCAGGAAGAAGGTGTCGTGCATCTCCCGGGCCGGATGGCCCTCGGGGAAGTTCAGGGCCGTGAAGTTGAGCTCGTCCGTCTCGATGTCCGGCCCCTCGGCCACCGCGAAGCCCATGTCGCCGAAGATCGCCGTGATCTCGTCGATCACCTGGGTGATCGGGTGGACGCGCCCGCGCGTCTCGGGGCCCTCGCGCACCGGGAGCGTCACGTCGATGCGCTCGGCGGAGAGCCGCGCCGCGAGGGCCGCCTCGGCGAGCGTCTCGCGGCGGGCCAGGATCGCGCCCTGGACCCGGTCGCGAAGTCCGTTGATCAGCGGGCCGCGCTCCCTGCGCTCCTCGGGCGACAGGCTCCCCAGGGTCTTCAGGAGTTCGGAGACGGCGCCCTTCTTGCCGAGGGCGGCCACCCGCACGCCTTCGAGCGCGGCCTCGTCGGCGGCGCCCTCGACCTGCGCCAGGAGGTCGGATTCGAGGCTGTGAAGATCGGTCATCGTGTCCCTGCCGGATCGCGCCGGATGCCCTGCCCCGCGAGGCACGGGCGGTCAAGCCGCCGCGATGCCGCCCGGCCTCGCGCGCGGCGCGCCGCCCCACTCGCGGCGCAGCGCCGCCCAAACCGCGGCGCGCAGCGCCGCCCAAACCGCGGCGCGGCGCGCCGCCCAAACGGAAACGGCCCGCGCGAGGGCGGGCCGTCGAACCATGCAGCCCCCGGGCGGGCCGAGCCCCCGGAAGCGCCGCCGCTACGCCGCCTGCGCGGTCTCGGCCGGCAGGGCCGCCCGGGCCTGCTCGACCACGGCCGCGAAGGCCGCCGGCTCGTGGATGGCGAGCTCGGAGAGCGCCTTGCGGTCCACGACGATGCCCGCCTTGGCGAGCCCGTCGATCAGGCGCGAATAGGTCAGGCCGTGCTCCCGGGCCGCCGCGTTGAGGCGCTGGATCCACAGCGAGCGGAAGTTGCGCTTCCGGTTCTTCCGGTCGCGGTAGGCGTATTGGAGGCCCTTCTCCACCGCCTGCTTGGCGATGCGGATCGTGTTCTTGCGCCGGCCGTAATAGCCCTTGGCGGCCTTCAGCACCTTCTTGTGCTTGGCGTGACTCGTTACGCCGCGCTTGACGCGTGCCATGATGATCTCCTGAACAATTCTACGAAACAGACGGATCGCGGCTCGGAAGCTCTCAGCCGTTCGGCAGGAAGAACTTCTTCACGTTGGCGGCGTCGCCCTCGAACAGGGTGGTCGTGCCGCGCAGGTTGCGGATCTGCTTCGTGGTCCGCTTGATCATCCCGTGGCGCTTGCCGGCCTGGGCGTACAGGACCTTGCCGGTCCCGGTGATCTTGAAGCGCTTCTTGGCGCCCGACTTGGTCTTGAGCTTGGGCATTTGGCTCTCCTGAACGCGCGGGGACCGGGCTCCGGAGGAGCCCGACCGTCACGCGCATCGGTTGCGTGGAGCGAAGCGAACCGCCACGGCAGCCCTCACGGCCGGGCGGTTCGGTCGAGGCGCGCGCTCTAGCACAGCCGATCCCGGCCCGCAATCACGGCTTGCCGGGCGCCGCGGCGCCCGCGCCGGGCGGCAGGGGCCCGGGGCGCCCTGTGCGCAGCGGGGACGAGGCCGCGCCGCCCCTCGTCTTGTGCGACGCACCGGAACCATAAGCGTGGCGTCGCGGTTCTGTTCATGTCCCGCTCAGGCCCGATCGTGCTTGATCCCGCCAACGATTGGCGTCTCAGGAGAATTCGTCGTGCGCATAGCCCAGATCGCCCCCCTCGCAGAGGCCGTGCCGCCCAAGTTCTACGGAGGCACCGAACGTGTGGTCTCGTGGCTGACGGAGGAGCTGGTGCGCCAGGGCCACGACGTGACCCTGTTCGCGAGCGGCGACTCGGAGACGAGCGCCAAGCTGGTCGCCTGCGCCCCCGAGGGCCTGCGCCTCGCCGGCATCCGCGACCACGTGGCGAGCCACCTCGCCATGCTCTACCACCTGCGCCGGCGGGCGGACGAATTCGACATCATCCACTTCCACATCGACCTCCTGCAGTATCCGCTGTTCGAGGACCTGAACCACAAGTGCGTCACGACCCTGCACGGGCGCCTCGACGTGCCGGACTTCATGCCGGTCTACCGGACCTTCACGGGCATGCCGCTCGTGTCGATCTCCGACCACCAGCGCGGCCCGATGCCGTCGAACGCCAACTGGCTGGCGACGATCCATCACGGCCTGCCGGCGGAGAACTGCCGCTTCTCGGCCGCGCCGAGGGACGGCGGCTACCTCGCCTTCCTGGGCCGCATCTCGCCCGAGAAGCGCCCCGACCGCGCCATCGAGATGGCCAAGCGCTCCGGCGTCAAGCTCAAGATCGCCGCCAAGGTCGACAAGGCCGACCAGGAATACTGGGACGAGGTCATCGAGCCGATGACCCATCACCCGCTCATCGAGTATATCGGTGAGATCAACGAGGACCAGAAGCACGAGTTTCTCGGCAACGCCCTGGCGCTCGCCTTCCCGATCGACTGGCCGGAGCCGTTCGGCCTGGTGATGATCGAGGCGATGTCGGCGGGCACGCCGGTGATCGCGTGGCGCAACGGCTCCGTGCCGGAAGTCATCAAGGACGGCGTGTCGGGCGTCCTGGTCGAGTCCATGGACGAGGCCGTGGCCGCCGTCGAGACCGTGAAGGGCATGAGCCGCCAGGCGGTGCGCCGCTACTTCGACACGCGCTTCACCGCGACCGTGATGGCCAACACCTACCTCAACGCCTACGAGTCGCTGATCGCCGCTGACGCGGCGGCGATCAAGCTGCCGGGCCTGCGCCCCGAGATCGGGGCGGGCGCCGCGAACGGCGTGCACGGGGCGAAGCCGGCCGGCCTCTGGCCGCTCTGACCCGATCCGTCCCGTGCGGGACGGCGTCCCGTCCCGTGCGGGACGGCGAAAGGCCCGGCCTCCCCGCGGAGGCCGGGCCTTCTTGCGTGTGATCGCCGTCCGGACGTGATCGTCCGGACGGCGTCTGAGCCGGGCTCAGGTCGGGAAAGCCGCCTCGCGGCGTCCTGCCCCTGGCGCGGGCCGCAGGATGGCCCACATTGGCGGGCCTATGGGGGCGCAGTGATTCGGGCCGCGCGCCCGACGCGTCCTGCCCTCGAGACCTGGAGACCCGCCCCGATGGCCGCGACCGTGCAGGAGAGGAGCCCCTTTCCCGGCGTCCCCGACGACGAGCCCCTGCCCCAGTACCACATCGAGGCCCAGACCTCCCTGGTCGAGCGGCCCCTGCGCTCTCTCAAGCACGGCGACGCGTTCGCGGTGCTGGACAGCTACGGCGACATCGGGGTCTTCCCCGGGCCCGAGGGCCTGTACTTCCAGGACACCCGGTTCCTGTCGCGCCTCCAGCTCACGGTGGAGGGCCAGCGCCCGCTCCTGCTCGGCTCGGTGATCCAGGACGACAACGGCGCGCTCTCGGTCGACATGACCACGCCCGACATCCGCCTCGACGCGGGCGACGAGACCTCGATCCCGCGCGAGATCATCGCCCTCGACCGCACCAAGTTCATGTTCCGGGGCACCTGCTACGACCGGATCGGGCTGCGCAACTACGACACCCGGCCCCGGCACCTGCGCCTCGCCCTGACCTTCGACGCGGATTTCCGCGACCTGTTCGAGGTCCGCGGCGCCACCCGCGAGCGGCGCGGCCAGCGCAGCGTCGTGGTCACGCGGCCCGACGAGGTCACCTTCCGCTACCAGGGCCTCGACAACCGGCTGCGCACCACCCGCCTGCGCTTCGGCCCCGCCCCGACCGTGATCGAGCCGCACCGGGCCGAGTTCGAGATCCGCCTCGCCCCCGGCGGCCGGGCCTCGATCTTCGTGCGGGCGGTGTTCGATGCGAGCGACGTCAAGGCCGACGCGCTGGTCGCCGTGACCGGCAGCGCCCTGCCCACCTCCTCCCCGGTCTACCCCAACCCGCGCCGCGAGGAGGGCCACGCCAAGGGCGAGGGCATGGCCTTCGCGCTGGCCTACCGCGACGCGCGCCGCGACCTGCGCGCGGCCACCGCCGACATCACCACCATCGAGAGCTCGAACGACCAGTTCAACGAGGCGGCCTGCCGGGCCACCGCCGACCTCTACATGCTGGCGACCCGCACGACCCACGGGATCTACCCCTACGCGGGCATCCCCTGGTACAGCACGGTGTTCGGCCGCGACGGCATCATCACGGCGATGATGACGCTCTGGATCGACCCCAACATCGCCAGGGGCGTGCTGCGCTACCTCGCGGCGACCCAGGCGAGGACCAACAACCCGGCGGCCGATGCCCAGCCGGGCAAGATCCTGCACGAGACCCGCCACGGCGAGATGGCCAATCTCGGCGAGGTGCCCTTCGCGCTCTACTACGGCACGATCGACGCGACGCCGCTCTTCGTGATGCTGGCCGGCCAGTATTTCGAGCAGACCGGCGACAGGGCGACCGTCCAGGCGATCTGGCCGAACATCCTGGCCGCCCTCGAATGGATCGACACCTACGGCGACCGGGACGGCGACGGCTTCGTCGAGTACGCCCGGGAGACCGACAAGGGCCTCGCCAACCAGGGCTGGAAGGACAGCCACGACTCGATCTTCCACGCGGACGGCCGCATGGCCCAGGGCCCGATCGCGCTCTGCGAAGTGCAGGGCTACGTCTACGCCGCCAAGCGCGCCGCCTCGAAGCTCGCGGGCGTGCTCGGCCACGTCGCCCTGTCGGAGCGCCTGAAGGACGCCGCCGAGCGCCTGCGGACCGCCTTCGACCGGGCGTTCTACTTGCCGGAGATCGGCACCTACGCCCTCGCCCTCGACGGGGAGAAGCGCCCCTGCGCGGTGCGGGCCTCCAATGCCGGCCACGCCCTCTTCACCGGCATCGCGCTGCCCGAGCGGGCGGCGAGCGTCGCCGAGGTGCTGATGTCCAAGGACGGGTTCAACGGCTGGGGCGTGCGCACGATCGCGCAGGGCGAGGCGCGCTACAACCCGATGTCCTACCACAACGGCTCGATCTGGCCGCACGACAACGCCATCGTGGCGCTGGGCCTCGCCCGCTACGGCCACAAGGCGGCGGCGGCGCGGGTCTTCGAGGGCCAGCACGGCGCGTCGCTCTACCAGGACGGGCGGCGGCTGCCGGAACTGTTCTGCGGCTTCAGCCAGCGCAACCAGCGCGGGCCCACCAATTACCCGGTGGCCTGCAGCCCGCAGGCCTGGGCGGCCGCGGCGCCCTTCGCCTTCCTGGCCGCCTGCCTCGGCCTCGAACTGCGCCACGACCGCAACCGGATCCGCTTCCGCGACCCGATCCTGCCGGGCTTCCTCGACCGGGTGCTGATCCGCAACCTGAAGCTCGGCCCCTCCCGCGTCGACCTCCTGCTCCACCGCCACGGCCCCGACGTGACGGTCAACGTCCTGCGCCGCAAGGGCGACGCGCAGGTGGTGCTGATGAAGTGAGCGGCGAGTTCGGCCTGCGCCCCGGCGAGGAGGGCATCCCCCTCCCCGCCGAATTCGACGCCGGCCTCCACTTCATCGGGCGCCTGCGCACCCCCTGGACGCGCCGCGAGGAATGCCCGCGCAACGCGGCGCAGTCGGACGCCGCCTGCACGGTCGAGCTCGATCCGCGCTTCGCCCCGGGCCTCCTCGCCCTCGACGGCACGACCCACCTGATCCTCCTCTACTGGATGGACCGGGCGCCGCGCTCGCTGCTGGTGCAGCGCCCCCGCCACGCCGCCGGCCCGCGCGGCACCTTCGCGCTGCGCTCGCCGGCGCGGCCGAACCCGATCGCCCTCGCGGTCGTCGACCTCCTCGGCATCGCCGGGCACCGGCTCACCGTGCGCGGCCTCGACTGCCTCGACGGGACCCCGCTCCTCGACATCAAGCCCTACTTCGCCTCGACCGACTCAAAGCCCGGGGCGCGGGTCGGCTGGCACGAGGCCTGAGGGCGGCGGCCGGGGCAGTCCAGGCCGCGTCGCGGCGGCCGGCAGCGCTCCGTCAGGCCGGATGGTCTGACTTCCCGCTTCCGTTGCTGAGGCGGCCTGGTCTTGTCCGCGCCGCATCGGAGACCTGCCATGTCTGCGCCGCCGCGGCCCTAATCTTCGAAGCGCGCCTGCATCGAACTAGGCGCGACGACTTCTGAAGGGTTCAGATGAGTTACATTTTATCAAACAGTCGCCGATAGAACCGGATCCGTCTGTATCGATATTTGGTCTTGCCTATGCGGATCCGAAGCAAGCTGCTCGCCCTCATGGGCGCGCTCGGGGGCGTGACGCTCCTGGTGGCGGCGCTGGCCGTGCACTTCCTGGCGGCGGTCGGCGGCGACCTGGAAGCGGTGCGGGCGACCTCGACCCGGGCGCTCTACAGCGAGCGGCTGAACCGCCTCGTCACGGCCGCCGTGATGGAGTCCCGCGGGATCTACGCCGCGAAGGACGTCGCGGAGGCGCGGCCCTTCGCGGACGGGCTCGTGGCCTCGCTCGACGCGGTCGACGCGCTCCTCGCCCGCTGGACCCCCCTCGTCCCGGACGAGGAAAGGCCCCTGCTCGAGGCGGTGGTCAAGGGGGCGGCGGCCTTCCGGAGCTTCCGGCTCGAGACGGTGCGGCTCGCCCGCGAGGTCTCGCCCCAGGCCGCGGCCCTGCAGGGCAACAACGAGGCGAACCGGGCCAACCGCAAGGCCTTCCAGGTCAGCATCGACGCGCTGACCGCCCACAGCCAGGATTCCGTCGCGGCGATCGAGGGGCAGGCGCGGCGCCTCGCCGACGACCGCATGCGGCTGCTGCTCGGGCTCGCCCTCGGCGGAGCGCTGGCCTCGGTCGCGCTCGGGGCCCTGGTGGCCCAGCGCCAGATCGGGCGGCCGCTGCAGCAGGTCACGGCGGCGATCCGGGCCCTCGCCGCGGGCGAGGTGCGGCTGCCGCAGGCGGTGCGGCGCCGGGACGAGATCGGCGAGATCTGGGCCAGCATGGCGGTCTTCGCCGAGGCGATGCGCGAGGCCGAGACCCTGCGCGGCCGGGAGGCCGAGGGCGAGCGCCGGGCGAGCGCCGAGCGCCGGGCGCAGCAGGCCGCCCTCGGGCAGCGCTTCGAGGAGAGCGTCGGGGGCTTGGTGAGGCAGGTCGCGGCGGCGGCGCGGGCGATGGAGGATCAGGCCCGCACGCTGGTGGAGACCGCCGACGTGGCGACCCGCGACGCGCAGATCGTGTCCGGGGCGGCGCAGCGGACCTCGTCGCACGTGGCGACCGTGGCGGCGGCCACGGAGGAGATGTCGGCCTCGATCCAGGAGATCGTCGAGCGGGTCGACGCCTCCTCGCAGGTGGCCGGCCAGGCGCAGGAGGATGCCCGCCGCACCGATGCCAGCGTGCAGCAGCTGGCGGCGAGCGCCGAGCGGATCAGCCGCGTCGTGGCGGTGATCTCCGACATCGCGGCGCAGACGAACCTGCTGGCCTTGAACGCCACGATCGAGGCGGCGCGGGCCGGCGAGGCGGGCCGCGGCTTCGCGGTCGTCGCCGCCGAGGTGAAGAGCCTCGCCGGGCAGACCGCCCGGGCGACGGAGGAGATCGCCGGTCATATCGGCGAGATCCAGGCCGCCACGCGGGCGGCGGTGGCGGATCTCGGCCGCATCGGCGGCGTGATCGCCACGATGTCGGGCGCGGCGGGCGCCATCGCGGCGGCCGTCTCGCAGCAGGGCGGCGCGACCCGCGAGATCGCCCGCAGCGCGCAGGAGGCCGCCGCCGGGACCGCGCAGGTGACGCAGACCGTGACCGAGCTGCACCGCGGCGCGGGCCTGACGGGCGACGCGGCCGCCCGGGTGCTGGAGGCCGCCAACGCGGTGTCGGACTGCTCCGACACCCTCACCCGCGAGGTGAGCGGCTTCCTCTCGGCCCTCTCCGCCGCGTGAGGCTCGCGGCGCAGGTCGTTGACGGCGTCATCCGACGCTCACGCGGCGACGGGGGCGGGGCCGTCCGCCCCGTGTCGGGTGACGCGATCTCCGCCTGATCGGTTCGGACTTGCGCCGCGCCTGGGCACGATCCTGGCTCTCGGCGGTCCGTCCCGATTGGCGCCGGATGGGCGCCGGACGGCGATGCCGGACCGATCAGGCGAGTACCGTAGGGCGAGATCCGCCGCGAGCGACCGCCGGGGCCGGGCAGGGTCCGCCCCGCATCAGCCCCGCGCGGCGGCCCGTCGCAGCCAGGCCCGCAGGGCGGCCGCCCGCGCGCGCCACGCCCCCGAGCGCCGCAGGGCGGCCGCCAGGGCGGCGACCGGCGGGCCGCCCGGCGCCGAGGCCGCGAAGCCGACGATCTCGCTGCGCCCCGGATAGAGGTCCGCCAGGACGCGGCTGTCCTGCGTCGCCGAATCGAGCCGGTCGGCCTCGGATCCCTCGTGCAGGGCGCGGACGATCTCCGCCTCCAGCAGGGCGCCGGGCGCGAAGGCGGCGTAGCGCTCGTCGTAGGCCGTCTTCAGGAGGAACACGGTCCGGCGGCAGGTCAGCGCCACGCTCGCGGCGATCGGCACGCCGTCGAGGCGCAGCAGGTCCGCCCGGGCGGTGACCGGCCCCTCGCCCGCCCCGAACAGATCGGCCGCCAAGGCGGCCGTGGCGGGGCGGCTCGCCAGCGCGGTGCCGACCCGGCCCTTCCAGCCGGCCCGCTCCAGGGCGAGGAAGGCCGCGCAGGCGGCGCCGAGGTCGCCCGCCGGCCCGACCGTCTCGAAGCGCACGGCGCCGAGCGCGTCGAGGCGCCGCCGCCGCCGCCGCAGGTCCTTGACCCGGTTGCGGCTCGGCGCCGCGGCGAGGCAGGCGGCGTGGTCCGGGAAACGGTCGAGGACCGGCCGCGCGAAGCGCGAGACGGTCTCGACGCCCCAGCCTGCCTCCGCCATCGCGGCGAGGAGCCCGGCGCCGGCGGGCGTGCCCGCGGGCAGGAGCGGCCAGCGCCAGCTGTCCGAGACGCGCGCGAGGCCCGCCACCAGCGCCGCGAGGGCGGGCGCGAAAGCGGCGCCCTCGGCGACGAGGGGCGCCGTCGCCGTGATGATCGGGGCGGTGAAGGGCGCGGCGCTCCTTCGCAGCATCGGGCGCGCGGGCCGGATCGGCAGCAGCGCCAGCAGCGCCGGCCCGTCCCGGACGACCACGCAGGCGAGGTCCGGCGGGGCGAGCCCGTGGGCGAGGTGGGCCGCGATCATGCGCCGGCCGTAATCCGGCGAGGGCGCCGCCGCGCGCGCGACGAGGGCGTCCCAGGCGGCGGGGTCGAGGGAGGCGGCCGGGACGATCTCGGGCGCGAGCGAGGCGGAGGCGCCGCGCGGGGAGAACGGGGCGTTCACGGGGCGGCCTCGGGACGGGTGGGGCCGATGGCCGCCGTGGCGAGGCCGAGGCGCCGCCGCGCGGCCAGGGCCAGGAGGAGGCCGCGCAGCGCGACGACGAGGGCGGCGGCGAGCGCCGCCCCGAGCACCCCGAGGGGCGGCACCAGGGCCAGCATCAGGGCGACCGTGAGGACGAGGAGCGCGCCCGTGAGGGCCGCGCAGAGGCGCTCGGCCCCGAGCATGCTCAGCACGTCCTCCGCCGGGCCGAAGGCGGCCGCCAGGGCGTGCCCGGCGACCAGGAGCGCGAGGAGCGGCAGCCCGGCCCGGAAATCGGCGCCGAACAGCCCGAGCAGCACGGGCGCCGCGGCCAGGATCGCGAGCCCCGTCGCCAGGACGGCGAGGAGCGTCAGGCGCGCCCAGTGCCGCACGAGGCGCGCGAGGCCGGCCCGGTCGCCCCGGGCCTGCGCCTCCGCGAAGCGCGGGGCCGCGACCGCGGAGGCCGCGTAGGCGACGAAGGCCACGACCTGCACGAGGCGGGTCGCCGCGAAGTAGAGCCCGACCGCCTCGGGGGGCAGCAGGAAGCCGAGCACCAGAACGTCCGCGAAGTTGAAGCCCGAGCCGGCCAAGTCGACGAGGGCGAGCGGCAGGGCGGTGCGCATCCAGCCGCGCCACGGATAGGCGCCCGGGCCGGGCGGCAGCAGGCGCGCGAGGCGCCCCAGGAGCGCGGCCCCCTGCAGCGCCAGGGAGAGGGCGGTGGCGGCCAGCATGCAGGCGACCGCGGTCGCGGCGAGCGGGGGCGCCCCTGCGGCCACCGCGGCCAGCATCGCCGCCGCCAGCAGCGCCTGCCGCAGCAGGTAGGGCGGCGCGATGGCCAGCAGGGTCCAGGTCTGGCCCCGCGCGACGCCCTCGCAGAAATCCTGCAGGGCGACGAGCGGCAGGACCAGGGCGCCGAGCAGCAGCGGCCCGCGCAGGCCGGGCTCCACGAGGCCCGGCGCGAGGGCGAGGAGGGCGGCTCCGGTCCCGGCGAGCAGCGTCCCGGCGGCCAGGGAGAGCGCGGCCCCGAACACCAGGAAGCCCCGCCCCCGCGCCGCCGTCCCCGTCGCCCGGTATTCCGGCAGGAAGCGGGAGGCCGCCTGCGACAGGCCCCAGGTGGAGGCGTGGCCGAGGAGCGCCGTCCAGACCCAGACCGCCGCGAAGATCCCGTACTCGGCGGGCCCCATGGCCCGCGCCATCAGCACCTGGGCGAGGAGCGCGCAGCCCGCGGCGGCGACCCGCACGCCGAACACCGCGACGGCCATGCGCGCGAGGCCCGCCACGGAAGCCGACGCGTCGCTGAGAGAGGCCCCGGCCGCCATGGGGAACACCTGGTGGGCGCGACTTGGCGATGCGCCGCCGCAACGGCGAGTTTAGGGGCCGGGGATTGCGCGCGGGTTAAGCCGATCGGAGGGATTCGGCCAGGGCCGACCGCGCCTGCCGGCGCCGGCCCGGCGCGCCGCGTCCGGGGCCGCCGGCGCCGACGGTCGGGCTGTCCGCGCGGGGCAGGTCGGGGCGCGGGCGGCGGATCACGGGCTGCGCGGCAGCCTGGTCTGGCGGTCCTGACCGGGCCGCGCCCGCTCCGGATGCCGCGGCCGGAGCGGGACCCGCCCTCAGGCGGCCCGCGCCGCCTCGGCCGGCGCGTGCACGACGGGCACGGCCGGTGAGCCCTCCCACTCGCTGTCGGAGGGGATCGACTCGCCCTTCATGATCACGGTGAGCGGGCGCAGCCGGGCGAAGTCGCCGACCTCGGTGTCATACAGCACCGTCGCGAAGGCGCCGACCGTCACCCCCCGCCCGAGCGCCACCCGCCCGACCTTCATCACCCGGTCCTCGTAGAGGTGGGTCTGGAGCGCCGACATCCGGTTGATCGCGGAATAATCCCCGATCGTCACGCAGTCGAACTCGGTGATGTCCGTGGCGAGCAGGCAGACGCCCTGGCCCGTGCGGGTGCCGAACAGGCGCAGCACCCAGGGCAGGAAGGGCGTGCCCATCAGGTGCTCCAGCAACACCCGGCCGGCGAGGCCCCAGTACATCACCGCCACCGCCTCCGTGCGCATCGCCCACCACGACCACATCGGGTGCATGCCCGGCCGGTAGGCGCCCATCAGCAGCCACTTCACGGCGATCACCACCAGCGTCTGCACCACCGCGATCACCACGCTGGTGACCACGAAGCTCACCGCCAGCCCGAGCCAGTCCCCGGCCAGGATCGCCGGGTAGAACACGAAATCGATGGCGATGATCGCGCAGGTGATGAACAGCATCGGCGAGAAGGACGAGGTGAAGGCCTCGAACACCCCGCGCCCGATCCGCGGCCAGATCCCCGGCTCGAAGGTCTGGCGCTGGCCGAGATCGACCTTCTGGCGGGTCGGCAGCTTGATCGGCGGCGAGCCGAACCAGGTCTCGCCGGGGCCCATCCGCGCGTTGCCCGGCGGCTTCGACTTGATGCCGATGAGCACGTCGTCCGGGATCACGGTGCCGGGCGGCACCACCGCGTCGTTGCCGACGAAGACCCGCGACCCGGTGCTGACGGGCGCGAGGTGCATGTAGCCGTGGCGCACCTCCTCCTCGCCGTACACGACCTCGTCGGCGATGAAGTTGCGCGCGCCCACCTCGGCGAGGTCGTAGCGCCCCGCGAGGTTGGTGGAGATCTCGGCCCCGAGCCCCATCCCGGCCCCCATCAGCCGGTACCACGCCCGCATATAGACCGTGGCGAAGAGCGAGGAGAGCGTCTCCAGCATCACCTCGGCGGCGAGCGCCACCGCCCATTTGCGCAGGTACACGCCGCTGTCGACCGGGTAGCTGCCGGCCCGCAGGCGCGGCAGGACCAGCCAGCGGATCGCCGCGATCAGGAACACCGTCGCGGCCGTCATCAGCATGGCGGTCGGCCAGGTCAGGAGCGGCAGGTAGAGGTGGTAGTCGACGTCGGTCAGGGTCGCGAGCGAGTCGCTGATCTGGTCGAAGATGTAGAAGGCCGGGAAGATCGGCAGCAGGCCGATGGCCGGGACGCCCGCGAGCAGCGCCGCGTAGGTCACGAAGAAGGCGGCGCGGCGGGGTCTCGACACGGGCGGCGGCTGCGGGATGGCCGAGAGGTCGACCGTGCCGACCTTGCGGCCGGGCGAACCGTCCCAGATCTCGGCGCGGCCCACCACCGTGCCGGCCGGCACCGTCGTCAGGTCGCCGATCTCGCAGAAATCCTCCAGCCGGGCGCCGTGGCCGATGACGCAGGACGTGCCGACCGCGACGTTCTCCCCGATCACGACCGGGCCGATCACCAGCTCGTCGCCGACGATCTCCGCGTTGGCGATGACGAGGCGCCCGCCCAGCGAGGCGCCGCGCCCGACGCTGAGCAGGTCCGCCGCCCCGACGTCGATGTCCGAGATGATCGCGTCCTTGCCGATCCGGGCGCCGAGCAGCCGCAGGTAGATGCGGATCATCGGCGAGCCCTGCAGCCACTTGACGTGGACCAGGGGCGTCAGGCGCTGGGTCAGCCACCAGCGGAAATAGTAGGTGCCCCAGAGCGGGTAGCGCCCGGGCCGGGTGCGGCCGAGCACCAGCCACTTGGCGGCGATCGCGGTGAGCGCCGTGACCGCGTTGAGCCCCATATAGACGAGGAGCAGCACCGCCATCTCCTCGAAGAAGCCGAGGTCGCCGCCCGTGATCAGCAGGTAGGTGACGAAGATGCCGAGCCACTGCGCGGTGGAGAGGGCGATGATGAAGGGCAGCACCGCCGCCTGGGCGAGGCCGCAGAGGAAGCGGCGCCGGAGGGGCGGCGGCGCGAAGGAGAGATCCCGCGTTGCGGCCTCGGTGCCGACCCCGCCGGTCCGCGCGATCAGGCTCTCGGCCATCGCCCGCAGGGTGCGGTGCGCGTAGACGTCCTGGAGGGTGATCGAGGCCAGGACCGGCACCTCGCGCACGGCGCCGACGAAGCGCGCGGCGAGGAGCGAGTGGCCGCCGAGGTCGGAGAAGAAATCCGCCTCGAAGGGAATCGCGACGTTGCCGAAGGCGCGCTTGGCCGCGACGAGGAGCGCCGCCTCGGTCTCGTTCGCCGGCTCCTCCTGCTCGCCCGTGGAGGCCGGGGCGGTGAGGGGCGCGGCGCGCAGCGCCTTGCGGTCGACCTTGCCGGAGGCGGCCAGGATCGGCAGCGAGGCCGTCACCTCGAAATGGCCGGGCACCATGTAGGGCGGCATGGTCGCGGCGAGCGCCGCGCGCAGGCGCGGCGTCTCGATCTCCGCCCCGCGCTCCGGCACCAGGAAGGCCACCAGCCGGTCCACCCCGTCGTCCTGGCGCAGCACGACGGCGGCCTGCCCGATCCCGGGCTGCGCCCGGATCCGCGCCTCGATCTCGCCGAGCTCCACCCGGAAGCCGCGGATCTTCACTTGGTCGTCGATGCGGCCGTGGAAGAGGATGCGCCCCTGCGGGTCGAGGGAGACGGCGTCGCCCGAGCGGTAGAGCACCGGGTCGGAGCCGTCGCCGCCGTAGGGGTTGGGGATGAACTTCTCCCGCGTCAGCTCCGGCCGGGCGAGGTAGCCCGCGGCGATCCCGGGGCCGCCGATCAGGAGCTCGCCCTGCACGCCCGGGCCGACCAGGGCGAGGTGCTCGTCCGCGATATAGGCGGTGTAGTTGGCGATCGGCCCGCCGATCGTGACGGGGTCGCCCGGCCGGATCTCGGCCGCGGTGGCGACCACGGTCGCCTCGGTCGGCCCGTAGGTGTTGAACAGCCGCCGGGTCGGGGTGGCCCAGCGGGCGACCAGGGGCTCGGGCAGCGCCTCGCCGCCGAGCAGGATCAGCCGCAGACCCGGCACGTCCTGCGTCATCAGGGCGAGCAGGGTCGGCACCGTGTCGAGCACCGTGATCCCGTTCGCCGCGAGGAGGCCGGGCAGGGCCTCGGCGTCGCCCATCATGGCGGGGCTCGCCACGAACAGGGTCGCGCCGACGAGGTAGGGGACCCAGATCTCCTCCATCGAGAGGTCGAAGGCGACCGAGGCGCCCTGGAACACCACGTCGTCCTCGGTGAGGCCGTAGAGGTCGTTGGCCGAGCGCAGGAAGTGGCAGATGTTGCGGTGGCTGATGACGATGCCCTTGGGCACGCCGGTCGAGCCCGAGGTGTAGATCAGGTAGGCCGGATGCTCCGGCGTCAGGCCCGCGGCGCGCAGGTCGGGGGCCGGGCCCGGCGCCTCGCCGGCGATCTCCGCCGGGGTGAGCGCCTGCGTGCCCGCGGGGGCCTGGCCCTTCAGGGACTCCGACACGAGGATCGCCTTGGCGGCGGCGTCATCCAGGCAGACCGCGACGCGGTCGGCCGGCGCCTCGGCGTCGAAGGGCAGCCAGGCGGCGCCCGCCTTGGTGATGCCGATCTGCGCCACCAGCAGCTCGGGCGAGCGCGCCATCCACAGGCCGACCACGTCGCCCGGGCCGATGCCGCGGGCGGAGAGCCCGCTCGCGATCGCGTCCGAGCGGGCGTCGACCTCGGCGTAGGAGAGGCGCGTCTTCCGGGCGCTCGCCCCGTCGATGAGGGCCGGATGGCCGCCGCGGCGGCGCGCCGTGTCGCGGAACAGCTCGGCCAGCACCTCGTCGCGGAGGAGGTCCGGCCGCGCGGCGCCGCGCAGAACCGCCCGGTGAGCGGTCTCGGCGGAGGTCGAACGGGCGATCCCGGCGGTCTGACTCATGCTCTGCTCCACGGCCCCGGGCCGATGCGCGCCGCCCCGTCCGGGACGGCGTCCCGCGCGCTCGCGGGCGGTCCGGCCTGCGAGGCAACGCGCGCGACCCGAATTCGTACGATTCTGGCGCGGTCGCGCAACGGCCCAGGATCATCCGGCCGGATGTCCCTCCGATGAACGGCCCCGGGCCGCGGTGGCTTACCCTCTCGGGCGCCGGGCCGTCCACCCGCCACGCCGCATTCGCGCGGCCCCGCCCCGTCATCCGGACCTGTCCGGTCCGGCGGACCTGTCCGGCCCGGCGGACCTCTCCGGTCCGGGCCGCGTGCCGATCCGCCGCGCATCAGATCCAGCGAGGGCCGGCCGCGTCGATGACCAGCACGCGGCCCTGCCAGATGTCGCGATGGGGCGCCTCGGCGGGCGAGGCGTGCCCGCCCGCGACCAGCACCGCCCGGGCGACGCCCCCGTGCGCCACCATCACGGTCGGCCCGTCGAGTCCGTCGAGGACCGGGCGCACCCGCGCGAGGAGCATCGCGTAGCTCTCCGCCCCCTCCCCCGGCGGGCGATGGCCCCAGCGGTCGTGGTTGCGCGCCGCGTAGCCGCGCGGGTCCGCGACGCGGATCTCCCGCAGGGTGCGGCCCTCCCAGGCCCCGAAGCCGAGTTCCTTCAGGCGGGGATCGGTGGCGTAGGCCTCCGGGGCGAGCCCGAGCCGGCGGCGCAGGGTCTCCATGGTCTGGCGGGTGCGCGTGAGCGGGCTCGCCAGGTAGGCGGCCTCCGGCGCCCCCGCGCCGAGCAGGGCGGCGAGGCGCTCGCCCACCGCCTCGGCCTGGGCGAAGCCCCTCGGATTCAGGGGCGTGTCGCGCTGGCCCTGGAGGCGGCCCTCGGCATTCCAATCGGTCTCGCCATGGCGCACAAAGTAGAGCGGGGGACGGCTCATTCCCGGCCGCTCCCCGGCGCGGAACGCCGTCCGGACGGTTCCGTTAACGATCGCATCCCGCTCTCCCCGGTGCACGCTCCCCGATGGCGAAGAACAAGCCCAACCGCAAGCCTGAGCCGGCGCCGGTGCCGCACGGGCCGCACCCGCACTCCTCCGCCTGGGCCGCCGCGGCGGCGGAATTCGAGGCGCGGAGCCCCGGCTCGATGGCGGCCTACGCGGCCGCCCGGCCGGTGCCCGGGCCCGGCCTCGCCGTGGTGCGGCCGGACGCGCCCTTCTCCCTCGCGGCCATCGACCCGAACGCGCCCAAGGACGCCGACAAAGAGGCCGCCGTGACCGCCCTCGCGGTCGAGCGGGCCCGGATCCAGGCCTTCCAGGAGCGCCTCTACGCCGAGCACCACCGCAGCCTGCTCGTCGTGCTGCAGGCGATCGACACCGGCGGCAAGGACGGCACCATCCGGCACGTCCTCGAAGGGGTGAACCCGCAGGGCTGCCAAGTCTGGTCCTTCAAGACGCCGAGCCGGGAGGAGCTCGATCACGACTTCCTCTGGCGCTACCACCAGCACACGCCGGGCCGCGGCATGATCACGGTGTTCAACCGCAGCCACTACGAGGACGTGCTGATCGTGCGGGTCAAGAAGCTGGTGCCCGAGCCGGTCTGGTGCGAGCGCTACGGCCTCATCAACGATTTCGAGCGGCTCCTGACCCTGTCGGGCACCACGGTGCTCAAGTTCTTCCTGCACATCTCCCGCGACGAGCAGAAACGCCGGCTGGAGAGCCGGCTCAAGGACCCGCAGAAGCGCTGGAAGTTCGACCCCGCCGACCTCGTCGAGCGGGAGGCCTGGGACGATTACCAGGCCGCCTTCCAGGACGCGCTCACGCGCTGCGCCACCGACCACGCCCCCTGGTACGTGGTCCCGGCGAACCAGAAGTGGTTCCGCAACCTCATCGTGGCGCGCACCATCGCGGACACGCTCGAAGCGATGAACCCGCAATATCCGAAGCCGCCCGAGGAACTCGACAGCATCACCGTGCCGGATTGAGCCGACCTGTACGGAGATCTTGCGGAGATCATCGAGGAGATCGGCCGGGTAATCCATTCTCGTTCGTGGCCGATGCGGACGAAACCACAACATCACGCCCCGACTTGAGGATTTCTCCGGAAAGGGAGCGGCTCTGCGGCGAGGCGGGAAGGTCTCGCGCACTAAACTTCTCCCGCGACGCGTTGCTTCGGCAGCTGTTGACACCGTCCGATACGGGCGTAACCTCGGTTCTCGCGGGCGCGGTGGCGAAACTCTCGTCGCGCAGCATCGATGATGGGCGGGCGCAGGGGCGGCGCCTCTGCGGCATGGATCGCTGCGGGGCTCTCCCCTGTTCGGGCCTGCGCGGGCGGCGCCTCGGCGGATGCCGGTCCGAGACCGAGAGCCCGCGGCGAAGGTCAGTCTCGAAAGGCCCTGAGGGGCGCGCGGCGGGCCGGACCCGGCCGCGCGGCCCGACGCGAGGGGGCGCCGATGGGTCACGCCAGCGATCACCGTGACGAGGGGCCGCGCGCGCCCCTCTCCCGGGCCTGGGACGGGGTCCTGCGCTGGCTGCGGGTGCTCTGGGTCTGCCGGGCGAGCGCGGCCAGCGCCCTTGCCGGCCTCGTCCTGTTCACGCTCGCCGGCCCCGCCCGGGACCTGTTCATGGAGAGCCAGCCCTACGGCCTCTACTGGACCGGGTTCTTCGCCATGGTCCTGGCCTGGGCCCTGATCGTCCACTACGCGGCGCGCAAGGTGCTGGAGCAGCAGGCCTGGGCCGAGCCCGGGACCCCGCTGCCGCTCGCCGGGGCCTGCCGGCACGCCCTCGCCGAGCGCTACCGCTGGCCCGCCGCCTGGGTGCCGCGCCTCCTCGGCCTCCTGTGCCTCGTCGCGGTGTGGCTCGGCATCGCGGGCGCGGCCGCCGACCTCGCCCCGGCGCGAAGGGCCCTCGACCTGCCGGATCCGCGGCGCCTCCTGGGATTCCTGGCCGTCGTCGCGGTGCTGTACGCGGCCTACGTGGTCCTGCGGCGGCGGCTGGCCGAGCCGGGGCTGCGCCGGGAGCCCTG
The DNA here is from genome assembly GCF_000019365.1 of Methylobacterium sp. 4-46. GTDB lineage: Bacteria > Pseudomonadota > Alphaproteobacteria > Rhizobiales > Beijerinckiaceae > Methylobacterium. The sequence goes on from NC_010511.1 coordinate 5,854,198, forward strand.
GCCGGCCTACCTGCACGACGTCGTCACCGGGGAGGGCGGCAGCCTCCTCAGCGAGCCGACCCCGTTCTGGTTCTTCGCCCTCGCGACGCCCGAGGGGCGGCGCCGGCGCGGCGGCGGGGCCGGCGTCAGGGGGGACGCCGTCGCCTTCCTCCTGCTGGCCTTCCTGGTCGTCGTCTGGGGCATCGCCGTCGCGCTGCCCGGGCTGGTCGAGACCGTCACGCCCCGCGCCCTGTTCGTGGTGCTGATGCTGGGCCTGCCCGTGTCGCTGCTCGCCTTCCTGTCGGCGCTCTCACACGCCCTGCGCCTGCCGGTGATCGCGCTCCTCGTCCTCGGCCTCTTCCTCGGGACGGGCGCCGTCCGCGACTTCCACGACCTGAGGCGCCTCGACGGGCCCGGGACGGTCCGCCCGGGGCTGAGGGAGGCGATGGAGCGCTGGCTGCGCCTCAATTGCCGCCCGGACGACCCGCAACCCTGCCGGGCGCGGCCGGTCATCCTGGCGAGCGCGGGCGGGGCGAGCCGGGCCGCCTTCTTCACCGCCACCGTGGTGGGCGACATCCTGGCGGACGGGCGCGTCGACCTGCGCCGGCGGCTCTTCGCGATCTCGGGCGTGTCGGGCGGCTCGGTCGGCGCGGCCTTCATCCGGGCGGCGCTGGACGACGCCCGGCCGGACGGCGGCGCGCCCTGCGGGCGGGTCGGCCGCGCCTGGTTCCGCCACGACGCGCGCCCGACCGGGCCCTATACCTGGAAGGAGTGCCTGCAGGCCCTGACCGCCGGGGACTTCCTGTCGCGCCCCTTCGTGGGCCTGGCCTTCCGCGACCTGTTCGGCTTCCCGCTCCACGACCTCGTGGGGATGGCCGACCGGGCCGTCCTGCTGGAGAGGGCCTTCGAGGACCAGTACCGGGCGCTGGTCGGGCCGGAGGGGAGCCGGGACGGCGGGCTGGCGCGGGCGCTCGGGGAGGAACCGGTGGGGCCGGAGCGTTGGGCGCCGCGCCTCATCCTCAACACGACCTCGGTGCTGGACGGCCGCCGCTCCCTCGTCTCCGACCTGCTGCCGTTCCGGTGCGACGGGGGCGCGGACGCGCCCCTGTTCCCGACCGCCGTCGACCTGTTCGAGACCCTCGGCGCCGGGCGAAGCTGCGCGGACGGGGCGCCGGCTGCGACCGGCGCGGTGGCGGCCCTGCGCCTGTCCTCGGCCGCGACGGCGAGCGCCCGCTTCCCGGTGATCTCGCCCCACGCCGTGATCCGCAGGCGCGCCGAGGCGGCCGGGTCGCTCGGGGACGCGGTCGACCTTCTGGTCGATGGCGGCTACTTCGAGAATGACGGGTTGACCACGGCGCGCCAGCTCGCCGAGGCCATGCAGGCGGTGTGGCCGGGCTTCCCGAAGGCCGTCATCCTGCACGTCACCAACAACCCGACCTCGGAATCCTCCGGCGGAGGCGACGTGGCGCAACGCTCGCCGCGGCGGCAGGAATTCGTCGACGGCCTCCTGGCCCCGTTCAGGACCATCCTGGCGACCCGCGACGGCCACGCGGCGGTCGCCCTCTGGACCGCCCAGCACGCCTCATCGGCGGTCGAGGAGGTGCTGTCGTTCCAGGTCTACGACGCGGTGGCGCCGGGCGCGAAGGAACCCGGCTGCGCCCTCGCGCGCGCGCCGGAGACGGCCCGGGGCGGCGGGTCGGTCGACCGCATCAAGGACCTGTCGATGAGCTGGTGGCTGTCGGGCGCCGTCCAGGCCTACCTCGACAGCCAGCTCTGCCACCCGGCGAACCGGGCCGCCTACGGGCGGCTGCTGACGCATCTCGGCATTCCGTGAGGCCCCCGGCGCGGGGGACCGGGCGGCCGGCCCGCCGCGCCGGCGCGCGAGCGCCGCTCTGGGCCCCAGCGCCAAACTGACGTAAGGTCATGCGAGGGCGCGCGGCGCCGCGACGGAGCTCATCCCATGACCGCCAACCGGTGCGTGCTCGCCGGGATCGTGACCTATCACCCCGATCCGTTCGAACTCACCCGGCTCGTCGGGCGGATCGCGCCCCAGGTCGAGGAGATCCTGATCGTCGCCAATTCCGACCTGCCGGACGCCCTCGCGGCGCAACTCGGCGAGGTGTCCGGGCCGACGCCGCTGCGCGTGCGGCGCGCCGCGGGCAACGAGGGGCTCGGCGCCGCCTATAACGGGCTCGCCTCGCGGGCGCGGGCGGGCGGGTTCGGCTTCGTGCTCCTCCTCGACCAGGACAGCCTGCCCGGGCCGGGCTGCGTCGCCGCCCTGCGGGCCGGGTTCGCGGCGCTCGAGGCGGCGGGCGAGCGGCCGGCCCTGCTGGGGCCGCGGCCGGTCGGGCCGGGCGGCGCGCCCCTGAAGGCGCCGCCCCCGCTCGCCGGCCGCGCGGCGGAGGGCCGCCTCGTCCCGGTGGCCTTCGCGATCTCGTCCGGATCGCTGATCCGCCGCGAGGCCCTCGACGCGGTCGGCCCGTTCCGCAGCGACTTCTTCATTGACGGGATCGACGTCGAGTGGTGCCTGCGGGCCGCCGCCGCCGGGTTCACGGTCTGGCGGGCGGAGGACGAGCCGATGGCGCACGCCCTCGGGCGCGGGGTGATCCGGCTCCCCTTCGGGCTGCGTCTCGCCGACCAGCCGCCCGCGCGCGTCTACACGGCGATCCGCAACCAGCTCGCGCTGCTGCGGCTCGCCCACGTGCCGGCGCGCCTCAAGGCCCGGATGCTGCTGGCCCTGCCGCTCCGGATCGCCGCCTACCTGGTCCGGGCGCGGGCCTCGCGCGAGATCCGCTCGGCGCTCTGGTGCGCGGTGCGGGACGGCGCGACCCTCCGGCTCGGGCCCCCGGGCCGCCGGTTCCGGCCCGCGCCGGCCGGGCACCGGGTCGCGGCGGGCGGCCGCGCCGGGCAGCCGCGCCGGTCCTGACGCGGGCTACACGTCGAGGTTGGCGACGTTCAGCGCATTCTCCTGGATGAACTCGCGGCGCGGCTCGACCACGTCGCCCATCAGCTTCACGAACAGGTCGTCGGCGTCGGTCGTGTCCTTGACCTTGACCTGCAGCAGCGAGCGCACGTCGCGGTCGAGGGTCGTCTCCCAGAGCTGCTGGGCGGTCATCTCGCCCAGGCCCTTGTAGCGCTGGAGCTGGAGGCCCTTGCGGCCGAGCGCCATCGTGGTCTCGAACAGGGCCACGGGGCCGTGCAGCACGACCTCCTCGCCCTTGCGCTGCAGGGTGACCGGCGCGTCGTAGATCTGGCGCAGGGAATCCGTGCGCTCGTCGAGGCGGCGGGCCTCCTGCGAGGAGATCAGCGCCTCGTCGAGCACCGCCACCTGCCGCACGCCGCGCAGGGTCCGCGACAGGACGTAGCCGCCGGCCCGCGCCTCGCCCTCCCAGCCGCGCTCGATCTCGTCCGAGAGGGCGTTGAGCCGCCGGGCGACCTCGTCGGCCACGACCTCCGCCTCGGCCGGGTTCTCGGCCAGCGCCGGGCGCAGCGCCCCGGCGATCGCCGCCTGCTCGACCACGGTGCGGTCGTAGCGGGTGTGGAGCCCGTGCAGGATGGTGCGCACCCCGCGCGCCTCGTCGACCAGCGCCTTGAGCTGCGGACCCGCGAAGGCGACGCCGGTGGCGAGCCGCAGGGAGGCGCCCTCGACGCCGCCGTCGATCAGGTAATCCTCCAGCGCGCGCTCGTCCTTCAGGTAGAGGTGCGAGCGCCCCTTCGAGGCTTTGTAGAGCGGCGGCTGCGCGATGTAGAGGTGCCCGCGCTCGATCAGCTCCGGCATCTGCCGGAAGAAGAAGGTGAGCAGCAGGGTGCGGATGTGCGAGCCGTCGACGTCCGCGTCCGTCATGATGATGATGCGGTGGTAGCGCAGCTTGTCGGGGTTGAACTCTTCGCGGCCGATGCCGGTGCCGAGCGCCGTGATCAGCGTCCCGATCTCCTGGCTCGACAGCATCTTGTCGAAGCGGGCGCGCTCGACGTTGAGGATCTTGCCGCGCAGCGGCAGCACCGCCTGGAAGGTGCGGTCGCGGCCCTGCTTGGCCGAGCCGCCGGCCGAGTCGCCCTCGACGAGCAGGATCTCGCACTTCGACGGGTCGCGCTCCTGGCAATCGGCGAGCTTGCCCGGCAGCGAGGCGATGTCGAGGGCGCCCTTGCGGCGGGTGAGCTCGCGGGCCTTGCGGGCGGCCTCGCGGGCGGCGGCGGCCTCGGCCACCTTGCCCACGATGGTGCGCGCCTCGCCCGGATTCTCCTCCAGCCAGTTCGACAATCCCTCGCCGAGCACCGCCTCGACGACCGGGCGGACCTCGGAGGAGACCAGCTTGTCCTTGGTCTGCGAGGAGAATTTCGGGTCCGGCACCTTCACCGAGATGATCGCGGTCAGGCCCTCGCGGCAATCGTCGCCCGTGAGCGTGACCTTCTCCTTCTTGGCGATGCCGGAGGATTCGGCGTAGCCGGTGATCTGGCGCGTCAGCGCCGCCCGGAACCCCGCCATGTGGGTGCCGCCGTCCCGCTGCGGGATGTTGTTGGTGAAGGGCAGCACCGTCTCGTGATAGCTGTCGTTCCACCACAGGGCGACTTCGACGCTGATCCCGTCGCGCTCGGCGCGGACCACCACCGGCTTGGCGACGAGCGGCGTCTTGGTGCGGTCGAGGTAGCGCACGAAGGCCTCGACGCCGCCCTCGTAGACCAGTTCCTCGCGCTTGTGCTCGGCGTGGCGGGCGTCGGTCAGCACGATGCGCACGCCCGAATTCAGGAAGGCGAGTTCGCGCAGGCGCTTCTCCAGCGTCGCGTAGTCGAACTCGACCATCGAGAAGGTCTCGGTCGAGGGCAGGAAGGTGACCTCGGTGCCGCGCCGGTCCCCGGCCGGGCCGACGACGGCGAGCGGCGCCACCGCGTCGCCGTGGCGGAACTCCATCGCGTGCTCCTGGCCGCCGCGCCAGATGCGCAGGCGCAGCCAGGTCGAGAGCGCGTTCACCACCGAGACGCCGACCCCGTGCAGGCCGCCCGAGACCTTGTAGGAGTTCTGGTCGAACTTCCCGCCCGCGTGGAGCTGGGTCATGATGACCTCGGCGGCCGAGACCCCCTCCTCCGCGTGGATGTCGGTGGGAATGCCGCGGCCATTGTCCGAGACCGTGCAGGAGCCGTCCGGGTTGAGCGTCACGGTCACCAGCGTGGCGTGGCCGGCCAGGGCCTCGTCGATGGCGTTGTCGACGACCTCGTAGACCATGTGGTGCAGGCCCGAGCCGTCGTCGGTGTCGCCGATATACATGCCGGGCCGCTTGCGCACCGCGTCGAGGCCCTTGAGGACCTTGATGGAATCGGCGCCGTAGGTGTCGGGGGTCAGATCGCGGGCGGGTTCGGCCATGTCGGTTCCTGATCGGGCGGGCGCCGGGGGCGTGGGACGCCGGAAGGGGGAGCGCCGCCGCAACAATTGTCGAGTCTTAGATAAGCATTCCGCGTTGAGATTGCACCGGTTTCGGGCGCCGCAGGGGCGCCCGGACCGGTATCGCAATCCCCGGTTAAGGGGGCGGAAATTCAGGCCCTGAGGCCGCCCCGGCTCGCCGCGTCGAGGCGCGCGACGGCGGCCGGGTCGAGGGTGAGCCGCGCCCCGGCGATCAGCTCGTCGAGCTGGGCCACCGAGGTGGCGCTGGCGATCGGCGCGGTGAGGCCGGGCCGCGCCACCAGCCAGGCGATCGCGACCTGCGCGGGCGTGGCGCCGTGCGCCTGCGCGACCGCGTCGAGCTCGCGCAGGAGCGCGAAGCCCTTCGGGGTGAGGTAGGGCGAGACGCGCCCCTCGCGGGCGCGGCCGGCGGCGGCCCCCGCCTCGCGGTACTTGCCGGTCAGGAAGCCGGCCGCCAGGGAGAAGTAGGAGATCACGCCGATCCCCTCCCGGCGGCAGAGCGGCTCCAGCTCCGCCTCGTAGCCGCGCTCGGCGAGGCTGTATTCCGGCTGCAGGCACTCGTAGCGCGGCAGGCCGGTCCGGGCCGCGACGGCGAGGGCCTCCCGCAGCCGCGCGGCGGAGAAGTTCGAGGCGCCGATCGCCCGCACCTTGCCGGCCCGGATCAGCCGGTCGTAGGCGCCGAGCGTCTCCTCGATCGGCGTCTCGGGATCGTCCTCGTGGGACTGGTAGAGGTCGATGCGGTCGGTGCGCAGGCGGCGCAGCGATTCCTCGACGGCGCGCGCGATGGAGGCGCCGCTCAGGCCCTTGCGGGCCTCGCCCGCCGGGCCCTCCCCCATGTCCATGCCGACCTTGGTGGCGAGCACGATGCGGTCGCGGCAGCCGCGCGATTCCATCCAGCGCCCGAGGATCGTCTCGGATTCGCCGCCGGCGTGGCCCGGCACCCAGCGCGAGTAGATGTCGGCGGTGTCGATGAAGGTGAAGCCCTGGTCGAGCAGCCGGTCGAGGATGGCGAAGGAGGTCGGCTCGTCCGCGGTCCAGCCGAGGACGTTGCCGCCGAAGCAGAGCGGCGGGACGGAGAGGCCCGAGCGGCCGAGGGGACGAAGCTCCATGGGGTGAAGGCTCACTGAAGGAAGGGGTTGTCGAGGCGCTCCTGGCCGATCGTGCTCGTCGGCCCGTGGCCGGGGATGAGGACGACGTCGTCGCCGAGCGGCAGGAGCTTGGTCTTGATCGAGGCGATCAGCGCGGCGTGGTCGCCGCCCGGCAGGTCGGTCCGGCCGACCGAGCCGCGGAACAGGACGTCGCCCACCTGGGCGAAGCGCGCCTCGCGGCTCACCAGCACGACGCTGCCGGGGGAGTGGCCGGGGCAGTGCAGCACGTCGAAGGAGAGGTCCCCGACCGTCACCACGTCCCCCTCGGCGAGCCAGCGGTCCGGGGTGACGGCGCGCGCGCCCTCGATGCCGTAGGCGGCGCCGGTCCCGGGCAGCCGGTCGAGGAGCGGCTTGTCGGCCTCGTGCGGCCCCTCGATGATGACGCCGAGGCGCTCGCGCAGCTCCGCGGCCCCGCCCGCATGGTCGATATGGCCGTGGGTGAGCAGGATCTTCTCCACCGTGACGCCGGCCTTCTCGATCGCGGCGAGGATCCGGTCGAGGTCGCCCCCGGGATCGATCACGGCGGCGCGCTTGGTCGCCTCGCACCAGAGCAGGGTGCAGTTCTGCTGGAAGGGCGTGACCGGGATGATGGCGGCGCGGGGCGTGCTCGGCATGGAGATCCGTCGGCGGAGATGGCTCCCGGTCTTTTAGCCGAGAAGCTGACGCGGAGCACCTCGCGCGGCAAGGCGCCCGGCAAGGCGCCCGGAAAGACGCCCGGAAAGACGCCCGGAAAGACGCCCGCAAGGCCGCCTCGCCGCGCCCCGACGCCGCCCGGCCCCGGCCGCCGCCACCGATCCTGGAAATTTCGCGGCCGCGACCGATCGTCGGTTGTCAATCGTCGTCGCTCGCAGTAGGTTCTCCTAGTCGTAACCTTAGGTAAGTATCACCAACACGGAACAACTTCGGCGTTTGTGTGCACACGATATTTCACGCCATCGCTGGATTCTTGCTTCAGTGTGAGAATGAAATCTACAATATTTGGCTGGCAATATCCAGATCCGGGACGAAATAATCACCTGGATCGAATATGAACGCAATCATTCTCGCAGGAAAACCTATTTCTGCGATGAAGAGAGATCGTTCGTCTGCAAAAGGCTGGAAGATCATGGCGGAGAAACTTGACATGACGGCGACCGGGCGTGAGGTGATCGCAGGCGGAGTGGCGGCGGGCATGATCGCGGCGACGGGCGGGGCGGATGCGCAGGTGCTGCGCCCGCGCCTGCGCCCGGACCTGGCCTCGCCGACCGGAAAGAAGATGCTCGCGCTCTACGCCGCCGCCGTGCAGGCGATGCAGGACCCGGCGATCAACTACCCGCCGCAGCCGCAGAGCTGGACCTTCCAGTCCTACATCCACGCCGTGCCGGCCAATCCCTTCGACCCGGCCTTTTCCGGAGGGCTCCCGTCCGGCACGCCCGCGCTGAAGACCCGCATCGACGAGATCTACGGCAACCCGCCCGCCGGCAGCCCGGCCGCCGCCTGGAAGGAGGCGGCGCTGAAGTGCTGGGGCACCTGCACGCATGCGAGCCCCTATTTCGCGACCTGGCATCGCTGGTACATGTACTACTTCGAGCGCGTGTGCCGGGTGATGTGCAAGGATCCGAACTTCCTGCTGCCCTACTGGAATTACGGTTCCGGTCCGAACGCGACGCTGCAGCTTCCGCCGGGGTTCCGGAACCAGGACTATCCCTCGCTGATGTTCGACGACCGCGGGGTCGGCTTCTCCACCCCGCAGGGCGACGGCGCGCAGAACGTCGCCATGAACGCGGGCGGCTACATGCCGTTCTCCCTCATCAACTACATCCCGGCCCTCTCCACCAAGGAGATGTTCCCCTCCGACACCAATGCGATCCCCATGGGTCCGTCGCAGCCGGGCTACGCCGCGCTCGGCATGACCGGGCGGCTCGAGAACGCGCCGCACGACATGGTGCACCTCGGCGTGGGCGGGTGGATGGGCAACATCCCCTCGGCGGCGGGCGATCCGATCTTCTTCGTCCACCATTGCCAGGTCGACCGGCTCTACGCCTCCTGGGAGGCGCTGCCCGGCTCGACCTACAATTGGGGCGACCTGCCCATGCAGCCGAGCGAGTCGACCTGGAAGGATCAGCCGGCCTGGTTCGTGGACGGGTCCGGCGACCTCGTCCGGGTTCGACTCGGCGACGCGATCGACACGGCCAAGCTCGGCTACGGCTACGACACGCTGGTCAAGCCGTCGCCGGTCCAGGTCGCGGCGCTCTCCCCGAGCGCCGCGCCGCGGCCTGCCCCCGCGATCGTGGAGGCCGCGATGCGCACGAAGGCTTTCGCGGTCGGGGCCGGCGGCGCCACCGTGACCTTCGCCCCGGAGCCGGGCGCGGCGGGAGTCGAGCCCCGCGCCGCGAGCCCCGTCGCGCGCGACGGCGGGTCCGCCACGCTCGTCCTCGAAGGCGTGAGGCTGCGGCGGCGCCCGCCGGCCCCCCTCAGCGTCTTCGTGAACCTGCCCAAGGGCACGGCGCCGCAGCTCAACGGCCCCTACTACGTGACCACCCTCAACTTCTTCAACTTCGACCTCGCCACGGGCCTGCCGATCGCCCACGGGCACGGGACGGGGCACGCGGACCACGCCGCCCCGGCGCGGGCCGACCTGCGCATCGAGGTGGGCGCGATCCTGGCGGCCCAGGAGGCGAAGGGGCTCTGGGACCGCGGACCGATCACCGTGACGATCACCACGCTCGGCGCCGACAGCGTGGGCGAGGCGACCTACGTCACCTTCGACGGCGCCACCCTGACGCCCTGAGCGCGGGCGGCGCGAGGCGGATCGCCCCCGCCTGCGCGGGGGTCGATCTCCTCGACGGCGCCGGTCCCCCGGGAGGGCCGGATGGCTGCCGCGTCCCGGCCGCCCGGTCGCGGGTCAGGCGCCGGGCGGCGAGCCGCCCGCTTGAGCGACGGGACGATCCGGGTCGCTCGGGGCGCGCCGCGACAGCCACCAGCCCTCCCCGGCGAGCCACGCCTCGTCGTCGGGCACCGGTCCGCGGCGCAGGCTGCGCACCCGCTCCATCCCGCCCCCGGCCAGGGCGGCGGCGAGGCGGCGCTCGCCCTCGGGGCTGCGGGCCCCCAGGCAGGGCACGAAGCGGGTGCGCGACAGGAAGCGCGCGTCGAGGATCTCGGGGGGTGCGCCCGGGCCGCGGCGGCCCGCGAGCAGGAGCCCGCCCCAGCCCCGGTCGGGAGTCAGCGGCACGATCAGGCGCCCGGTCTCCGAGAGGGCGTCGAGCCACGGGGCGAGCGGCTCGGTCGCGCCCGCATTGACGACGATGAGGTCCGCCTCCGGCAGCGCCCCCTCCGTCCCGGAGCGGGCCTGCACGCGCACCTGGGGATAGGCGGACAGGGCCGCGGCGGCCATCCGGGCCAGGCTCGGCTCGATCTCGTAGGCCTCGACGCAGCCTCCGGGCCCGACCAGTTCGGCCAGGATCGCCGTGTAGTAGCCGCCCCCGGCGCCCACCTGCACCACCCGCTCGCCCGGGCGCGGCGCCGCCGCCGCGAGCGCGGTCGCGTGCAGGCTCGGCTCGCCGTTGTTGATGCCCTCCTCCGGGAGCAGCGACACCAGCACGTCGCGGTAGAGCCCGGCCGGATCCCCGGCCGGCACCCACTCGATCCCCTCTTCGCCCATCACCCGCCAGGGTCCGGGCCCGCAGAAGGCCTCCCGCGGCACGGTCGCGAAGGCGCGGATCAGGGCGGGATCGCGGGTCCCCGCGCGGGCCGCGACGGCGGCCGCGTAGGTGGCGCGCGGGCGGCTCAGGTCGGCCATCGCGGAGCCCTTCTGCTCGGTGGTGCGGCAGCCTAGAGCATTTTCCGACGAAGTGGATGCCGGTTCGTCGCAGAAAATCCGGCAAGATCAAAGATCTAGAGCGGCACCCGGTTGCAACGTGATCGGGTGCCGCTCTGGAGGCTGTTCGGGACCGGAAACAGGATTCGTGTCGCGCCGGCGACGTCCGGGCCGCCGGGGGGGCCCGGCCGCACGCGGCTCCTGCCCGGCGCCCAATCCGGCCCGCGCAACGCCTGTCCGCGGGCCATCGCAGCCTCCCGACCCGCGGGACCCGACCTTAAAAGGGCCGCGTTGTACAGGTCCCCTTCAGGTCCCCGGCCGTTTCCTGCCGCGTCAGCCCTGACCGGCCGGGCGCAAGGTCCATGAACGCGATCCTCATCAAGCTCTTCGCCACCGCGCTGACGCTCAGCCAGGCGACCACCCGGCCGGAGGCGATCCGCACCCAGTTCGATCCCGCCAAGGACGGGCCCGAGGTGGTGCGCATCCTGCGCGACGGCTGCGCCCACATGCGCAAGGCCTTCGACATCGAGGACATCAACCTCGACGACCTGATCTCGACCGCGATGGAGGACCCCAAGGCGATCGCGGGCGAGGCCAAGATCCTGCACGGCCTCGACATCGGCGAACTCAACACGAGCTACAAGCAGTTCTGCAAGAACGAGAACCCGCCCAACGCCCCCTTCGAGGCGAAGGCCGTGATCGAGTTCTACAACAGGGCGGTGGAGGGCCTGCCCGACGCGAGCGCGCTCAAGACCCTCCGGCTGCCGGGCGTGAGCACGATCCTGGACGGGCGCGGCAACCGCTTCTCGGAGACCGCCGAGCCGAACGGGCGGCGCATCGCCGTGCCGATCACCCAGATCCCCGTGCTGGTCCAGAAGGCCTTCATCGCCGCCGAGGACAAGCGCTTCGAGAGCCACAGGGGCATCGACGAGCGCGGGGTGATCCGGGCCTTCATCGGCAACCTCGCCTCGCCGGGCCGGCCGGCGGGCGGCTCCACCATCACCCAGCAGGTGGTGAAGAACCTGTCGGTGGGCGACGACGTCACCTACGAGCGCAAGATCCGCGAGATGATCGTGGCGGTCCGCGCCGAGCAGGTGATGACGAAGCCCGAGATCCTCGGCCTCTACCTGAACGGGATCTATCTGGGCCGCGGCGCCTACGGGGTCGAGATGGCCGCGCGCAGCTACTTCGGCAAGTCGGTCAAGGACCTGACCGTGCCGGAGGCGGCCCTGCTCGCGGGCATGCCGAAGGGACCGAACTACTACAGCCCCGACAAGTATCCCGACCGCGCCCGCGAGCGGCGCGCCTACGTCCTCTCCCGCATGAAGGAGGAGGGCGTGATCGACGAGGCGGCGATGAACGAGGCGCTGCGGAGCGACCTCGGCCTCGTGCCGCTGGAGCGCACGCGCCAGGAGGCCGGCTTCTACTACGTCGACCATCTCGGCCGCGAGGCGCGCTCCCTCGCCGGCCTCGACGCGCTCACCGCCAACGCCTACACGGTGCGCACGACGCTCAATGCCGGGCTTCAGACCGCGACCGAGTCGATCCTCCAGGACGCGCTGGCGCGCTACGAGGCGGCGACCGGCCGCTCCCGCTTCGAGGGGCCGGAATTCAACCTCGCGGACGCGGTCAAGCGCATCGAGGCCGCCACCGCGCCGGCCGCGGCGGCACCGCCCGAGCCGGCGCCCGCCGCGAAGCAGGCCGGCGGCCCGGCCAGCGGCGGCGGTCCGGCCAGCGGCGGCGGCCCGGCCAGCGGCGGCGGCCCGGCCAAGGGCGGACCGGCCAAGGGCGGCAAGGCCGCGAAGGCCCCGGCGAGGCCGGCCGGGCCCAAACCGGCCTGGCAGCGTGCGCTCGAGAGCGCCCGCGCGCCGCTCTACGACGTGCACTGGCCCCTCGCCGTGGTGCTCGACACCGGCGCCAAGGGCGCGGCGCCCCGCGTCGGCCTCGCGGACGGGCGCGTCGCCAGCCTCAATCCGGGCCTCGCCCGGGGCCGGCTCGCCCCCTACGACGTGGTGCGGGTCGCCCTTCGGGAGGGAAAGGGCGCCCCGCGGGCCGACCTGCGCGTCCGCCCCCAGGTCCAGGGCGCGGCCGTGGTGCTGGAGAACCGAACCGGGCGCATCCTCGCCATGGCGGGCGGCTTCTCCTACCCGCTGAGCCAGCTCAACCGGGTGACCCAGAGCGTCCGCCAGCCGGGCTCGACCCTCAAGCCGCTCACCTACCTGGCGGCGCTCAATGCCGGGCTGCAGCCCAACACGCTGGTGATGGACGCGGCCGTGACGCTGCCGCCGATCGGCGGGGTCGGCCAGTCCTGGTCGCCCAAGAACTACGAGGGCGGCGGCTCCGGCCCGACCACGCTGCGGCGCGGCCTGGAGCACTCGAAGAACCTCGTCACCGCCCAGCTCCTGCGCGGCGGCATCGCCGAGCGGCCGGAGCAGAGCCTGAAGCGGGTCTGCGACATCGCCCTCGAAGCCCAGCTCTACGCCGAGTGCGAGCGCTACTACCCGTTCGTGCTCGGCGCCCAGCCGGTGCGGATGATCGACCTCGCGGCCTTCTACGCGGCCATCGCCAACGAGGGCGAGCGGCCGAGCCCCTACGCCCTCGAATCGGTCGCGCAGGGCGAGACCTACGTCTACCGGCACGCGGAGCGCCCGCTCGCCCGCATCGGCTCGGCCGACCGGGTCGCCTTCTACCAGATCAAGAGCCTGCTCCAGGGCGTGACCCAGCGCGGCACGGCGGCGGCCCTCGCGCGCTTCGCCCCCTACGTGGCCGGCAAGACCGGCACCTCGGAGGACGAGAACGACGCCTGGTTCGCGGGCTTCACCAACGAGATCACCATCGTGGTCTGGATCGGCTACGACAACGCGGACGGCCGGCGCCGCACGCTCGGGCGCGGCCAGACCGGCGGGCACCTCGCCGTGCCGGTCTTCGCCCAGATCCTCCAGGCCGCCTGGGCGAACGGGGTGCCGAAATCACCCCTCGCCCCGCCGAGCCCGGAGGCGCGGCGCCTGATCGCGGACGCGCCGATCGACCTCTATTCCGGCAGCCGGGTGGCGGGGGGCGGCTTCATGGAGCATTTCCGCCTGCAGCCCGACGGACGCCTCGCCGACACCCGGTTCAGCCTCGTGCCGCAGGAATCGGTCTACGCCATGCGGCCGGACGTCGACCAGGACGGCGACGTGGTGGATGGCGGCCGGCCCGAGGACGCCAACCCGTTCGACGAGCCGCGGCGGCGGGACGAGGCGCGGCGTCCGGCGGACGTGCGGCAGCCGGACGACGACCGCTACGACCCGTTCGGGGAGATCGGGCGGCAGCTCTTCGGCGGCCCGCCGCCGATCCGCCGGGCGCAGCCGGTGCCGGCCCCCGAGCCGATCTGGCCGGGCCCCTCGGCCCGCTCGCCCTTCGGCGACGACGACGGCTACCGCCGGCCGCGCCGCCGCGATCCCGACTATCTCTTCGGGGAAGATCCGACCTATTGACGGTGCGGCCCCCCGGCCCCCGAATCTCAAGGAAGTCCCGCCCGTGCGTCACAGCCTCACGGCCCGCCTCCGCGTCGCCGCGCCCCTTCTCGTCGCCTTGACGGCGACGCCGGTCCTCGCCCAGTACCGCACCAAGGACGTGCCGAGCCTCGCGGGCCTCGATGCCGGGGGGATCGCCCCGAACACGATCCTGTTCACCGATCACCGGGACAACCCGTCGAGCCCCGAGAGCGGCCTCACCCCCTTCGCCGAGTGGAGCCGCAACCAGCCGGTGCAGAAGGCGATCCTCTCGCCCTACCCGGACTACGTCGAGCCCGACTACAAGGTGACGGTGAACGGGACCACCAAGGCGCGGCACGAGGCGCTGAAAGTCTACCTCGCCGAGGCGCGCTTCGTGGTGCCGCGCCCGGCCGACCGCATCGACCTCAAGCGGTTCGCCTCGCTCGGCTTCCTCGGCCGGATGGATCCGGCGATCAAGCACAGGGCCCTCAACCCGGCCGACGCGACGCCGACCAGGGACCCGGCGGCCGCCTTCGCGCGCCGGCCCGACCGGCCGTGGTGCGCGGCGCCCGACACGCTCTGCATCGAGTCGCGCTACGACCTGGAGGGCAAGCTGCCGCTCGGGGTCAAGCTCGCCAACAAGCTGGAGGAGGGCGGCAAGAAGATCGCCGAGTTCGTCTCGTTCCAGAGCGAATTGCGGGTCCTGCCGCCCGAGGAGGCGGGGAAGCTCGCGAGCCTCACCCGGATCGACGCTCCGGTGGCGGGCGCGATGGAGCAGAACATCTTCTGGGTGAACCAGATCCTGCGCTTCGGCAAGTTCCTGGCGGTGCTGCAGCCCGCCGCGGGCGATCCGGGCAAGACGGTGGTGACGGCCACCATGGCGCTCGGCATCAAGGCGGACGTGCTCGACCGCAAGAAGGAGTACGAGCGCGTCCCGGTGCTGCGCAACCTGCTGCCGGCCCAGGTGCTGATGGGGAATTCCTCCTTCAACACCGGCAACTCGATCAGCGCGGGCCTGCCGACCTACGCCCGCAACCGCATCGCGGCGTTCGCGGACGCGCTCGCCAAGGAGTGATCGGTCCCCCGCATCATGCGCCGAAGCGGCCCCCGGTTCGGCGGCGAACCGAAGGTCCGCGTCAGCGAAACATGATGCGAAAACCGAATGAGGCAGACTCGCGTCAGGCGATTCTGCCGAGCGCCCGGCTCATCCGACATCCGGTTGATGGCTTCGCCATCTCCGATTTCGGCCATGCGGATGTCGGCTTCGCTCAGGCGCCGCGCTCAGGCGCCGCGCAGGCGCGTGAGCCGGGATCCGCTTGGATCAAGCGGATCCCGGATCAGAGCCCGCGATTGCCGATGGTCGGGACGGTGGGCTGCGTGAAGGCGCGGTTGACGTCCGGCCGGCGCTGCGTGCCGTTGGTGTCGTTCGAGCGGACGTAGTTCTGGGTGCTGAAGGTCTCGCTGAAGGCGGAGCGGTCGGCTTCCATGCTGGTGCAGGCGGGGAGCAGCGCGGCCAGGGCGCCGGCGGCGAGGAGGAGCGGGAGCTTCATCGGTCGGTCCTGTGGGACGGTTCTGCCGGACGGCGAGCCGCCCTCCTCGCGGGGGAACGGGGCGCGGTCAAGGCGCGGCGCGGCGGCCGGCGCGGTTTGCCGGCGGGCGTGGCCGGGGCGCCGCGGCCGCCGGAATCCCGTGGAGAGCCGCGATTCCGTCCTGGCGCGGGGGCAGCCTTTGCGCGACATTCGGGGCCGATGAGCAATGTCGTTCCCCTGCGCGCCCGCACGGCGCCCGACGTCTCCGCCCGCGAGGTCGCCGCGGTGGTCTCCGACCTCGTGGCGATCGCCGAGCAGCTGCACGACATCGGCGCCCGCACGGCGAGCCTGGGACGGCCGCGCCCCGAGACCGAGCGCTCGGTCCAGATGCTCCTCGACGCGGTGACCTCGGTCGAGCGGGCGCTCGACGTCATCACGGATGGCGGCGACTACGCGCCGTTCTGATGCGCCGGGCTGACCGTTTCGCCGGCTGAGCGGAATCCGGGTCCGCTCCGGGGAGCGAGCGTCGGCCGGCCCCTCCCCCACCCGGTGACGCCTGCCGCGCGCTGTGCGATCAGGGGCGATCGCGGGCCGCGGCCCGCCCCCTCGCAGCGGGACATCGCATGTCGGACCTGACCCTTGACGCCGCCCAGAGCATCGTGGCGACGGCGCTCACCACCGCCCGCAGCCTCGACCTGAAGCCGCTCGCGGTGGTGGTGCTCGACGCCCGCGGCGCGCTCAAGGCCGCGTCCGTCGAGGACGGGACCAGCCTGAAGCGGGCCGAGATCGCCGCCGGCAAGGCGAACGGGGCGCTCGCCCTCGGGCTCGGCTCGCGGGCGATCGGCGCCCGGGCGGAGGCGCAGGCCTATTTCGTCGCCGCGGTGACCCACCTCGCCGGGCCGGCCGGGCTCGTCCCGGTGCCGGGCGGGGTGCTGATCAAGCGCCACGGCCACGTGATCGGCGCGGTCGGCATCTCGGGGGACACCTCGGACAACGACGAGACCGCGGCCGTGGCCGGCATCGAGGCCGCCGGGTTCGAGGCCCAGACCGGCGCCTGAGCGGGCGCCCGGCCATGCGCCCGGCCATGCGCCGCCGCGACCTCCTCGCCGCGAGCGGCGGGGCCATCCTCGGGGCCGCGGCGCGCGGCGCGCGCGCGGCCGGGCCGGCCCTCTACCGGCGCGGCAACGACGCCGATCCGGAAACCCTCGATCCGCACCGCTCCTCGACCCTCGCGGAGGCCACGATCCTCCTCGACCTCTTCGAGGGCCTGACCTGCTACGACGCGGCCGGGCGGATCGTGCCCGGGGCGGCGGAGAGCTGGACCACCTCCGAGGACGGCCTCACCTGGAGCTTCACCCTGCGCCCGGACGGGCGCTGGTCGAACGGCGACCCCGTGGTGGCGGAGGATTTCCTGGCCGGGTTCCGCCGCATCCTCGACCCGGCGACCGGCGCCAAATACGCCAACGTGCTGTTCCCGATCCGCGGGGCGGAGGCGGCGAACCGGGGCGCCGCGCCGGTGGAGCGGATCGGCGTCGCGGCGCCGGATCCGCGCCGGGTGGTGATCACGCTCGCCCAGCCGACCCCCTACCTCCTCGAACTGATGACCCATCAGGCGAGTTCGCCGATCCACCGGCCAACGCTCGCCCGGCACGGCGACGCCTTCAGCCGGCCCGGGCTGCTCGTCTCGAACGGCGCCTACCGGCTGACGGATTTCGTGCCGAACGACCGGGTCACGGCGGCGCGCAACCCGCATTTCCGCGAGGCCGGGCGCGTGCGGATCCCCGAGATCGCCTACATCCCGACCCCGGACCTCGCGGCGGCGGTGCGGCGCTTCGCGGCCGGCGAGATCGATTCCCTGAGCGATCTGCCGGCCGACCAGATCCGGGCCCTGAAGGCCCGCTTCGGCGAGCAGGTCTGGCTCGCGCCGGCGCTCGGCGTGCTGGTGCTGATGGTCAACCTGCGCCGGGCGCCGCTCGGCGACCGGCGGATCCGCCAGGCCCTGTCGCTCGCCATCGACCGGGAATTCCTGGCCGAGGCGGTCTGGGGCGAGTCGATGCTGCCGGCCTACTCGCTGACGCCGGCGGGGCTCGACAACGCCCTGCCGCCCCCCGAGATGCCGGGCCGGGACCTCTCGCCCCTGGAGCGGGAGGACCGCGCGGTGGCGCTGCTGCGCGAGGCCGGATACGGGCCGGGAGGGCGGCCGCTGCCCGTCGAGATCCGCTACAACACCACCGACAACAACCGGAACACCATGGTGGCGATCGCCGACATGTGGCAGCCGCTCGGGGTCAGCACGCGCCTCGTCAACACCGATGCCAAGACCCACTTCGCGCATCTGCGCGACGGCGGACCGTTCGACCTCGCCCGCTACGCCTGGATCGCCGATTACGCGGACCCGCAGAACTTCCTGTTCCTGGTCGAGAGCGACAACGACGGCTTCAACTCGGGCCACTACGCCAACCCGGCCTACGACGCGCTGATGCGCGAGGCGGCCGGGACCGTCGATCTCGCGCGGCGGGCCGGGCTGCTGCACCGGGCGGAGGAGGTCTTCCTCGCCGACCTGCCCTGGATCCCGCTGCTGCACTACCGGCACAAGCACATGGTCTCGCCGCGGCTGCGCGGCATCGTGCCCAACCTGCGCGGCGTCTCCCCGACCCGCTACCTCTGGCTGGACGGATGAGCGCCCCGCCCCGCGGGGGCCCGCCCCGATGACCGGCTTCGTGCTGCGCCGCCTCGCCCAGGCGGTCCCGACCCTGTTCCTGGTCGTGACCCTGTCCTTCTTCCTCGCCCGGGTCGCGCCGGGCGGGCCCTTCGACCTGGAGCGGCCGCTCGCCCCCGCGGCGATGGAGAACCTGCGGCGGGTCTACGGGCTCGACCAGCCGCTCCTCGTCCAGTACGGGCGCTACCTCGCCGCGCTCCTGTCGGGGGATCTCGGACCGTCCTTCTCGGTGCGGGACATGGGCGTCGGCGACCTCCTGGCCCGGGGCCTGCCGGTGTCGATGACCCTCGGGGGGCTGGCGCTGGCGCTGGCGCTGATCGCGGGCGTCGGGCTCGGGGGGCTCGCCGCCGCGCGCCGGGGCCGCGCCCTCGACCACGCGGTGATGCTGCTCGGCACGCTCGGGCTGACCGTGCCGGGCTTCGTCGTCGCGCCGCTGCTCCAGATCGCCTTCGGGCTCGGCCTGCGCTGGCTGCCGGTCGGCGGCTGGGAGGGCGGCGCGCCGCGCCACCTCGTCCTGCCGGTGGTGACGCTCGCCCTGCCGCAGGTGGCGGTGATCGCCCGGCTCACCCGGGCCGCCCTGGCCGAGACGCTGGCGACGCCGCCGATGCGCACCCTGCGGGCGCTCGGGCTGCCGCGCCGGGTGATCGCCCTCCACGCCCTGCGGGGCGCGGCGCTGCCGGTGGTCTCCTATCTGGGCCCGACCGCGGCGGGGCTGCTCACCGGCTCGGTGGTGGTGGAGACGATCTTCGGGCTGCCCGGACTGGGCCGCGCCTTCGTGGACGGGGCGCTCAACCGCGACTACCCGCTGGTGATGGGCACGGTGGTGCTGGTGGCCTGCTTCGTGATCCTGTTCAACCTCCTGGTCGATATCGGCCTCGCCCTCCTCGACCCGCGGGTGCGCCGGGCATGAGGCCGCCGCCCGACCTCTCCCTGTGGGCCGCGGCGGCGCGGCGGCTGCGGGGCGACCCCGCGGCCCTGGCGAGCCTCGCGGTGCTGATCCTGATCGGGCTCGCCTGCGCGGCGGGGCCGCTCCTCACCGGCCACGCCTTCGGGCGCCTCTCCTACGATTACCCGCGCACGCCGCCCTCGCTGGAGGTCTATCCCCGCCCCGGGACGATCGGCCCGGCCCTGGAGCGGCTGGCCCTGCGCATGCGGGTGCGCGCGGAAGAGATCGCCCTCGAGCCCGGCGCCGTGCGGGTGACGCTCGCGGCCGACCGGCCGATCGACGCGCGGGTGCTCGGCTTCTTCGCGCGCTCCGACCTGTTCGCCCCAGCGACCCTGCTCGGGCGGGCGGAGGACGGGCGCCGCCTGTCCCTGCGGGTTCCGGTGCGCGAAACGCGCTTCCTCCTCGGCACCGACACGCTCGGGCGCGACCTCCTCACCCAGGTGCTGGTGGGCGGCCGGGTGTCGCTCGCCCTCGGGCTCCTGGCGACCGCGGTGGCGCTGGGGATCGGCGTCGCCTACGGGGCGCTCGCGGGCTATCTCGGCGGCGCGGTCGACGCCGCGATGATGCGGCTCGTCGACATCCTGTACGCGCTGCCCTTCGTGTTCTTCGTGATCCTGCTCGTCGTGGTGTTCGGCCGCTCGCTGGCGCTGGTCTTCGTGGCGGTCGGGGCGGTGGAGTGGCTCGACATGGCCCGCATCGTGCGCGGCGAGGCCCTGGCGATCCGGCGCCAGGATTACGTGCGGGCGGCCGAGGCGCTCGGGCTCGGCACGGGCGCGATCCTGCGCCGCCACGTGGTGCCGAACGCCCTCGGGCCGGTCCTGGCCTACGCGGCCCTGCTGATCCCGCGGGTGATCCTGCTGGAGAGCTTCCTGTCCTTCCTCGGGCTCGGCGTGCAGGAGCCGATGACGAGCTGGGGCGTGCTGATCGCGGACGGCGCCCGCAGCATCGAGAGCGCGCCCTGGATGCTGCTGGCGCCCGCCGCCGCGCTGGTCGCGACGCTCGTGGCCCTCACCCTCCTCGGCGACCGCCTGCGCGACGCCCTCGATCCGCGGGGCGCCTGAGGTGGCGCCGCTCCTCAGCCTCCGGGGCCTGTCGGTGGCCTACGGCGAGGGGGCGGCCCTGTCGGGCCTCGACCTGACCCTCGGGCGGGGGGAGACGCTCGCCCTCGTGGGCGAATCCGGCTCGGGCAAGAGCCAGGCGGCGCTCGCCGTGATGGGATTGCTGCCGGAGACGGCGCGGGTGACGGGCTCGGCCCTGTTCGACGGCACCGAGCTGATCGGCCTCCCCCGCCCGGATCTCGACCGCATCCGCGGCGCGCGGATCGGCATGGTGTTCCAGGAACCGATGAGCGCCCTGCCGCCGCTCTCCCCCGTCGGGCACCAGATCGCCCTGCCGCTGCGGGCGCATCGCGGGCTGACGCGCGCCCAGGCCCGCGCCCGCGCCCTCGACCTCCTGCGCCTCGTGGGGCTGCGCGACGCCGCCGCGCGGCTCGGCGCCTACCCGCACGAATTGTCGGGGGGCGAGCGCCAGCGGGTGATGATCGCCATGGCGCTCGCCTGCGAGCCCGACCTGCTGATCGCGGACGAGCCGACCACGGCGCTCGACGTCACCGTCCAGGCCCAGATCCTGGCGCTGCTGGCCGACCTCAAGGCCCGGCTCGGCCTCGCGCTCCTGTTCATCAGCCACGACCTGCGCCTGGTGCGGCGCATGGCCGAGCGCACCGCGGTGCTGCGGGGCGGGCGCCTCGTCGAGTGCGGGCCGACGGAGCGGCTCTTCGCCGAGCCGCGTGCGCCGGAGACCCGCGACCTCGTGGCGGCCGAGCCCGCCGGGCGCAAGGGCCCGGTCCCGGCCTCCTCCCCTCTGGTGCTGGAGGCGCGCGGGCTCCGCGTCGCCTATCCGGGGCGGGGCGGGCTGCTGCGGCGGGCGCCGCCGCGGGTGGCGCTCGCCGGCCTCGACCTCGCGCTCAGGGCCGGGCAGACCCTCGGGGTGGTCGGGGAATCGGGCTCGGGCAAGTCGAGCCTCGGGCGGGCGCTGCTGCGGCTGGAGCCGGCCGCGACCGGGATCGTGCGCTTCGAGGACCGGGACCTGACCGGGCTCGGCCGGGCGCAGCTGCGGCCGCTGCGGCGGGGTTTCCAGCCGGTGTTCCAGGACCCGCACGGCTCGCTCTCGCCGCGGCTCACCGCGGGGGAGATCGTGTCCGAGGGCCTGCGGGTCCACGCGCCGCGCCTGAGCGCCCGCGAGCGCGACGCGCGGGCCGCGGAGGCCTTCGCCGCGGTGCGGCTCGATCCGGACTGGCGCCACCGCTTCCCGCACGCCTTCTCGGGCGGGCAGCGGCAGCGCATCGCCATCGCGCGGGCGATGATCCTGCGGCCGCGCGTGGTGGTGCTCGACGAGCCGACCTCGGCGCTGGACCGCACGGTGCAGCGGGACATCGTCGCGCTGCTGCGCGAGTTGCAGGCGGCGCACGGCCTCGCCTACCTGTTCATCAGCCACGACCTCGCGGTGGTGCGCGCGCTCGCCGACACTTTGCTGGTCCTGCGCGACGGGCGCGAGGTCGAGCGGGGCGAGACCCTGGAGGTGCTGGCGCGCCCGCGGCAGGCCTACACCCGGGCGCTGGTCGCGGCGGCGGGGCTCGGGGAGCCCGCCCCGGCCTCCGGGCCGGATGGTTCCTAGGAGAGGGGGGCGTCGCCCACCGGCCCGCGATCGAGACAACGTGATCGCCGCCTGGGGCGCGCGCGCCTGCGCTCCCCCCATGGTGCGATCGGGAGCGCTGGATTAGGCTGCCCCGGTCCGGCCCGCCACCCGGTGCCGGTTCCTGAAGGACCCCTCGGCGC
This sequence comes from Methylobacterium sp. 4-46, assembly GCF_000019365.1. Classification (GTDB taxonomy): domain Bacteria; phylum Pseudomonadota; class Alphaproteobacteria; order Rhizobiales; family Beijerinckiaceae; genus Methylobacterium. The sequence continues at coordinate 5,876,020 of NC_010511.1, forward strand.
AAGCGATGCCCTGACCGCCCCGACCATCCCGGCCCGTCGGCCGTCGCGCGCCCGTCCCCGCGGAGGATTTGCGATGACGGTGTCTCCAGCCTTCTCGCCCGTCACCAGGGCGTATCACCCCGCCGTCCACCGGATCGGCCCGGCCGACCTGCGGACCGCCCTCGCCAAGGGCTGGGGGGACTTCCTCGACAATCCGACGCACGTCCTGTTCATCGTGATGATCTACCCGATCGCCGGGGTGATCCTCGCGGCGGCGGTCTTCGAGAACGATCTCCTGCCGCTGCTCTTCCCCCTCGCCTCGGGCTTCGCCCTGATCGGGCCCTTCGCGGCGATCGGCCTCTACGAGATGAGCCGGCGGCGCGAGCGCGGCCAGGAGACCGACTGGGTGCAGGCCTACGCGCCGCTGACCCGGCGCTCGCCGCGGGCGATCCTCGGCGTCGGCCTCGTCCTCACGGCGATCTTCCTCGCCTGGCTCGTCGTGGCGATGGGGATCTACCGCGCGCTCTTCGACGGCGCGGCCTACGCCTCGGCCGGGGCCTTCCTGACGGACGTCCTCACCACGCCGCGGGGCTGGGCGCTGATCGTGGTCGGCAACCTCGCGGGGGCGGCCTTCTCGCTCCTGGCGCTCGCGGTCAGCGCCGTGTCGATCCCGCTCCTCGTCGACCGCGACACGGATGCGGGCACGGCGATCGAGACCTCGATGGCCCTGATGCGCGAGAATCCCGGCACCATGGCGCTGTGGGGCGTGATCGTGGCGGCGCTCCTCGTCGTCGGCATGGCGAGCCTGTTCGTCGGGCTCGCCGTGGTGCTGCCGGTGCTCGGCCACGCCACCTGGCACCTCTACCGGCGGGCGGTCGGCCCCGCCTGATCGACCAGCGCCGCGTAGGTCAGGACGCGCAGCTCGCGCCGCAGCGGCAGGGCCGAGGACGGCATGAGCTGCGTGAGCAGGATCACGAACAGCTCCTCGGCCGGGTCGATCCAGAAGGCCGTCGAGGCGGCGCCGCCCCAGGCGACCTCGCCCGGCGTGCCGAGGATCTGCGCCTTGGCCGGGTCGAGCATGACCGAGAAGCCGAGGCCGAAGCCGATCCCGGCATAGCTCGATTCCGAGAAGCGCGGCTGGCCCATATCGGCGAGGTCGCCGCGCAGGTGGTTGGTGGTCATCAGGTCGACGCTCTTGCGGCCGAGCAGGCGCACGCCGTCGAGTTCGCCCCGGTTGAGGATGAAGCGGCAGAAGCGGGCGTAGTCGGCGGCCGTCGAGACGAGCCCGCCCCCGCCCGAGGCGACCCTGCGCGGATGCGCGTAGCGTCCCTCGACGGCGTCGTCGATCAGGGTCAGGCGCCCGCCCTCCCCGTGGGCGTAGTTCGAGGCGAAGCGCGCCAGCTTCTCGGCCGGGACGTGGAAATCGGTGTCGACCATGCCGAGCGGGCGGATGATGCGCTCGCGCAGGAACGCGTCGAAGGGCTGGCCCGACACCACCGCGACGAGGTGCCCGAGCACGTCGGTGCCGATCGAGTAGTTCCACTCGGCGCCGGGCTGGGACAGGAGCGGCAGGGAGGCGGCCTTGGCCACCACCTCGGCGAGCGAGGTCTCGGCGGTCTGGAAGTCGATGCCCTCGTCCCGGTACATGGCATCGACCAGGGTCGATTCCATGAAGCCGTAAGTGAGGCCCGAGGTGTGGGTGAGGAGGTCGCGGATGGTGATGTCGCGCTCGGCCGGCACGCTCTCCCACTTCCGGCGGCTGCCGCCGGTGAGCACCCGCATGCCGCGGAATTCCGGCAGGAAGCGGGTGACCGGATCGTCGAGCTGGAAGCGCCCCTCCTCGTAGAGCATCATCACCGCCACCGAGGTGAGCGGCTTGGTCATCGAGTAGATGCGCAGGATCGTGTCCCGCGCCATCGGGCGGCCGCGGGCGAGGTCGCAGAGCCCGTGCGCCCGCGCGAAGGCGATCTCGCCGCGCCGCGCCACCGTCACCGACAGGCCGGCGAGCCGGCCGGATTCCACGTAGCGGCGCATCCAGCCGTCGACGCGCTCCAGGCGCTCCGCGCAGAGGCCGACCGCCTCGGGGGCACAGGTGGGTTCGGACAAGGGGGCGACTCCTCGCTCTGACGACGCTTCAGGGGTTCTAATACCACCGGTCATTTCCCATGACCGGTGGTGGTGCTCTCGAATTTTCGCCAAGCCTTTGGCTTGAAATCGAAAATTCGAGATGGGTCAACGGCTCGATGCGTCCGCATCCTGAGCCGTTGGTATAAGCATCATTCGCCGAAGGGGTCACCTTCTCGGCGGCGGGAATGATGCGCAACCGATGCGGCGGACGCGATCGCGGGTGGCGCACCCAACGTCTCCTCGGCGAGGCGCGGGTTCTTCTCCGGAAGAGCCAGGAGGACCCGCGCCGGCCCTTGAGGCTGCCGACGGCGGTGCTCCCGCTGCCGACGAGTCGAGACCGGCACGCCGATGCTGGCCGCGAAGGCTGGCGGCGCCTTCCCGGTGCGCTCGCGGGTTTCGTCGCCATCACCCGTATCGGGCCCGTGCACGACCATGCCGGCCGGCGTCCCGCCCTCCTCGGCGCCGGCGTGCAGGTCCCGCGCGGTCGCGTCGCGGCTGGACGTCCGCCCGCGGCGGCCCGCGGCGCAGCGTCCGGCCCGCCCCGACCGGCGTCGTCCTCGGCCGATTGACCACGGCCGGGGCCGATGCCAAGCCTCGCGCGTCACCCTGCGGAACGACCCCGATGGCCCTCCCCGAAAGCCTCGCCGGCGCCCTGGCGCTCCCCGTGATCGCCTCGCCGATGTTCATCGTGTCGGGGCCGGACTTGGTGATCGCGCAGTGCCTGGGGGGCATCGTCGGCTCCTTCCCGGCCCTCAACGCGAGGCCGAAGGAGGCCCTCGACGGGTGGCTGACCCGGATCGGCGAGGCCCTCGCCGCCGCCAAGGCGGCGGAGCCGGACCGGATCGTCGCGCCCTACGCGGTCAACCAGATCGTGCACGCCTCGAACGACCGGCTGGATCACGACCTGGAAATCTGTGCCCGCCACCAGGTGCCGATCATCATCACCTCGCTGCGGGCACCGGACACGGTGGTGGCGGCGGTGCATGGCTGGGGCGGCCTCGTCTTCCACGACGTGACCACCGTGCGCCACGCCGAGAAGGCCCTGGAGGCCGGGGTCGACGGGCTGATCCTGGTCTGCGCCGGGGCGGGCGGACACGCGGGGGCGCTCAGCCCCTTCGCGCTGGTCGGCGAGGTGCGCCGCTTCTACGACGGGCCGCTGATCCTGTCGGGGGCGATCACCACCGGCGCGGCGATCCTGGCCGCCCAGGCGATGGGCGCCGACCTCGCCTATATGGGCACCCGCTTCATCGCCACCGCCGAGGCGAACGCGGCCCCCGCCTACAAGGAGATGATCGTCGAAACCCGCGCGGCGGACGTGGTCTACACGCCCTTCTTCACGGGCGTGCCGGGCAATTACCTAAAGCCCAGCATCGCGGCGGCCGGGCTCGACCCCGACGCGCTGCCGCACGCGGACAAGAGCCGGATGGATTTCGGCTCCGGGCGGACCAAGGCGTGGCGCGACATCTGGGGCGCCGGGCAGGGCGTCGGCACGATCGACGAGGTGCTGCCGGCCGCGGAAGTGATCGCGCGGCTGAAGCGGGACTACGCGGCGGCGCGGGAGCGGTTGCTCGGGCGCGGGCGAGCGGTCTAGACCTGACCCAGGGTCATGGCGCCGCAGGGCGGCCGACCCGCCGAAACGGGTTCGCGGTCGGGCGGAAGGAGCGAGTTCATGACATCCGAGGAAGGGACGGCGCTGATCCGCGCGATGTTCGAGGCCTTCTGCGATCTCGACCGGCCCGTCGAGGAGATCGCCGCCTACTTCGCGCCCGGCTACGTGCAGCGGGTGGATGGCAGGGAGTTCGGCCGGGAAGGCTTCCTCGATCACCTCCGGGCACTGCGCACGACGCTGCGGAGGCTTGACTTCGTCATCGAGCAGATCGTGTGCGACGGCGCCTCGGCCGCATCCGTGCATGTCGCCCACGCGCTGAAGCGGACCGGGGAGGCGGTGCGGGTGAAGGTCATCGCCTTCTACAAGCTGGAGCACGGGCAGATCAGCCTCGTCGACGAACTCACGCGGCTCGTCCACGGGGATGCGAGCGACCGGGACCTCGCCTTCGTGCGGCATGCGTGAGAGCGGCCGATCGCACTGAACGCGGCCCCGCGCTCGTCCCTTCCGGCCTCTCAGCAATCGCGCAGCCACGCGGCGAGCCGCGCCTGCGCCGAGCCCGCCGCGATCGGGCGGGGCGCCAGCAGGCGGTAATCCGTGCCGTCCGCGACGAAGCCGAAGGGCGCCGCCAGGAGGCCGCCCGCCACGTCGTCGCAGACGAGCCGCCAGGGTCCGATCGCCACCCCGATCCCGGCGGCGGCGGCCTGCAGGCTGAGGGAGAAGTGCTCGAACCGGTGCTCCGGCCCGTCCGGTGCCGGGCGCCCGCTCCGCGCGGCCCAGTCGGCCCAGGCCGCGGGCCGGGTGCGGCTGTGCAGCCGCGGCGTCCCGGGCCGGAAGGCCGGTCCCTCGCCCGTCTCCGCCACGAAGTCGCCGGCCCGGGCGGCGGCGCAGACCGGGCCCACCCTCTCGGCGAACAGGATCGCCGCGTGGGCGCCCGGTGCCGGCGGATGGTCGTTGCGGCGGAGCGCGAGGTCGAGCCCGTCCTCGAAGCGGGGCGTGCCGCCGCCGGAGACGAGGTGGAGCGCGAGGTCGGGATGGGCCTCCTGCAGGGCCGGCAGCCGGGGGATCAGCCAGCGCATCAGCAGGGTCGGCTCGCAGGACAGGACCAGCGGCGATTGCCGGGCCTCGGCCCGCAGGGCGCGCGTCGCCGACCGGATCGTCGCGAACGCCTCGGCCACCGCCCGGTGCAGGATCGCGCCGGCCGCGTTCAGGCGGACCCGCCGGCTGCGCCGCTCGAACAGAGGCAGGCCGAGATCCTCCTCGATCGCCCGCACCGCCCGGCTGACGGCGCCGTGGGTGAGGTGCAGTTCGTCGGCCGCCCGGGTGAAGCTCTCCAGGCGGGCCGCCGCCTCGAAGCAGCGCAGGGCGCCGAGCGGCGGCAGCCGGGCCGGCACGATCCGTGAGTCCGGCTCACCGTCACGGTCAGAAACCATCGTTATGAGGCCCGCGGGAGTGACGCTAGGACACGGATAGCCCCTCTCCCCCGCACAGGACAGCGCCGTGACCGAATGGCTCGCCGTCATCGTCATCACCACCCTCGCGGTGATCAGCCCGGGACCGGATTTCGCGATGGTCTCGCGCAACAGCCTCGTGCTCTCCCGGCGCGCCGGCCTGTTGACGGCCCTCGGCATCGACCTCGGGGTCGCGGTCCACGTCGCCTACACGCTGCTCGGCCTCGGTCTCGTCATCCGCCAGTCGATGATCCTGTTCTCGGCGCTGAAGCTCGCCGGCGCCGCCTACCTGGTGTGGCTCGGCCTGCGGATGCTGGCGGCGCGACCGCGCGCCCGGGCGCCGGAGGCGGGCGCCGCCCCGTCGGCGGCGGCGGCCCTGCGGACCGGCTTCCTCACCAACGCCCTCAATCCCAAGACCTCGGTCTTCGTCGTCAGCCTGTTCATGCAGGTGGTCCGGCCGGAGACGCCGCCCGGCGTTCAGCTCGCCTACGGCGCCTTTCTGATGGCGGCGCACGCGCTCTGGTTCGCGCTGGTGGCACTGCTCTTCTCGCAGCCGGGCCTGCGCCGGATCCTCCTCGCCGCCGGTGGCTGGATCGACCGCGCGTTCGGGGCGGTCCTCATCGGGTTCGGCGCGGCACTGGCCGCCGCCTCCCTGGAGCGGTAGGACGGAGGCCCGCATGCGGGAGCGCCCGCGCCGGAGCCCTGCCCTCGCGGCACGCTCCTCGCATGCGCCCGGCCGCATTCCCGCCAGCCCATAGCGAGTTCCCGATGGCGACCAACCTCTCCGTGAACGGCTCCCGGCTCTGGGACACGCTGATGGTCTCGGCCGGCATCGGCACCGGGCCGCGCGGCGGCATCCGGCGCCTCACCCTCACCGAGCCCGACCGGGTCATGCGCGACCGGCTCAAGGCCTGGGCCGAGGAGGGCGGCTACGCCCTGTCGATCGACCGGCTCGGCAGCATGGTCCTGCGCCGCCCCGGCACCGAGCCCGACCTGCCCCCCGTGGTCATCGGCAGCCACCTCGACACCCAGTGGGCGGGCGGGCGCTTCGACGGGATCCTGGGCGTGCTCGCCGGGCTCGAAGTGCTGCGCACCCTCGACGATCTCGGCCTCTCCACCCGCCGCAGCATCGAGGTGGTGAACTGGACCAACGAGGAGGGCGCGCGCTTCTCGCCGCCGATGCTCTGCTCCCTCGCCTGGTCGGGCCAGCAGAGTCCCGAATGGGTCGAGGGCCGGGTCGACCGGGACGGGATCCGCTTCGGCGACGCCCTCGCGGGAATCGGCTATCGCGGCCCCGAGCCGGTCGGCGGGCGGGCGATCGACGCCTATTTCGAGCTCCACATCGAGCAGGGACCCGCCCTCGACCGCGCGGGCGTGCCGGTCGGCATCGTGACCGGCGGCTTCCCGAGCTGCGGCATGCGCATCGCGGTCGAGGGCGAGACCGCCCATACGGGCCCGACCCCGATGGCGGAGCGCCACAACGCGCTCGTCGGCGCCGCCATGGTGGCGGTGGCGGTGAACGAGATCGGCTGGGCCCACGCGGAGGCCGACGCCAAGGCCACCGCCGCCCGCCTCGACCTCGTCCCGAACCTGCCCGGCACCCTCTCGGAATATGCCGAATTGTTCATCGACATGCGCGCCCCCGAGGTGGAGCGGCTGGAGACCATGAAGGCGGCCCTGCGGGCGGCCCTGCCGGACTGCGCCGAACGCTCGCGCACGGCGATCCGGATCGCCGAGGAATGGGGTTTCGGGGTGTTCCAGTTCGACGACGGGCTGATCGCGCTCCTGCGCGAGACCGCCGCACGGCTCGCCGTCCCGACCATGGACCTGCGCTCGCAGGCCGGGCACGACGCCTACCACGTCGCCCGGGTCGCGCCGGCCTGCATGATCTTCACCCCCTGCAAGGGCGGCATCACCCACAACGAGGCCGAGGCGATCGACCTCGCCGAGACGCTGCCCGGCGTGAACCTGCTGCTCCACGCCGCGCTCGCCCGCGCCAACCGCTGAGGAACCTTGACGTCGGCGCGGGCCGCGATACCTGCCGCCCGTCCTCACCGGGATCCTGAGCCATGTCGATGACCCGTCGCACGCTCCTCGCCGCCGGGCCCGCGGCGGTCGGCAGCGCCGCCGGCCTCGGCGGCGGGCCGGCCGCCGCCGCCCCCGCCGCGCCGCCGCCCGCCCTCTACCGCTACGCGGTCGGCGAGGCCGCCGTGACCGCCCTGCACGAGGGCATGGTCGCGCGCCCGATCGACGCGTCCTTCGTGCGCAACGCCCCCTTCGAGGCGGTGCAGGGCGCGCTGGAGCGCGCCTTCCTGCCCAGGGACGCGCTGCCGATCACCTTCACGCCCCTGCTCCTCGATCTCGGCGGGCGGCGGGTGCTGATCGACACCGGTTTCGCCGATAACGGCCCGGCCTCCACCGGCGGGGTCCTGCGCGCCCTCGACGCGCTCGGCCTGCAGCCCGGCCAGATCGACGCGGTGGTGATCAGCCACTTCCACCCCGACCACATCCTCGGGCTGCGCCGCAAGGACGGCAGCCTCACCTACCCGAACGCGCAGGTGCTGGTGCCCGAGCCCGAGGCGGCCTTCTGGATGGACGACGGCCGCCGGGCGAACCCGCCGGAGGCCCTGAAGCCGACCCTCGGCGCCGTGCAGCGGGCCTTCGAGCCCAAGGACATCCGGGTCGAGCGCTACGCCTGGGGCAAGGAGGTGCTGCCCGGCCTCACCGCCCTCGACGCGCGCGGCCACACGCCGGGCCACACCGCCTTCGCGCTGCATTCGGGCGAGGCGAGGCTCCTGGTGATGTCGGACGTCACCAACCACCCGGCCCTGTTCGTGCGCAACCCCGACTGGTCGGCAATCTTCGACATGGATGCCGACCAGGCCCGCGCCACCCGCCACAGGATGCTGCAGATGGCGGCCTCCGAGCGGCTGGCGGTGGCCTTCTACCACGCCCCGTTCCCGGCCGCGGGCCACATCGCGAAGGCGGGCGAGGGCTACGAGCTCGTCCCGCTGCAATGGGGCGTGGGCCCGGCCTGACGGGCCGGGCCCCCGGAGGAGTCAGGCGCCCGTCTCGGCGAGGAGCCAGGCCAGGGTCCCGGCCTCGGCGCCCGACGGGGTGAGGTGCAGGATGATCGGCGTCTCGTAGGGGTGGCGGGCCTTGAGCGCCGCGCTCAGGGCCTCGGCCAGCCCCTCGCGGCTCTTCACGAGCGCCACCACCTCCTGCCCGCGCTCGACCGCGCCCTTCCAGGCATAGACCGAGCGCATCCCGGGCAGGACGTTGACGCAGGCGGCGAGCTTCTCGCGCACGAGGGTCTCGCCCACGGCCAGGGCGGTCTCCTCGTCCGGAAAGGTCGTGTAGACGAGCAGCGGGCGCTCCATGCTATGCGTCTCCGGGTGACGGCGGATCCGGCCCCGAGTGAGCGGGGAGCGGCGCCCCGGCGTCAAGCGGGGCAGAGTCGAGCATGGCGCGTCGCTTCAACCGGATGGCCTTCATCGCCAGCCCGACGGCCGATGCCCGCGAGGCCGCCGCGCTCCTGATGCAGCGCTACGACCACGTGCCGCCCGAGGAGGCGGACGTGGTGGTGGGCCTGGGCGGCGACGGCCTGATGCTGCAGGCCCTGCACCGCTTCATGGGCAGCGGCAAGCCGATCTACGGCATGAACCGCGGCACGGTCGGCTTCCTGATGAACGAGTTCCACCTCGACGACCTGCCCGACCGGCTGGAGCAGACGCAGCGCAGCGTGGTCCACCCGCTCCTGATGGTGGCGACCGACGTGCTCGGCCTCACCCACACGGCGCGGGCGGTCAACGAGGTCTACATGCTGCGCCAGACCCACCAGACCGCGAAGCTCAAGATCTCCATCGACGGGCAGGTGCGCCTGCCCGAGCTGATCGCCGACGGGGTGCTGGCGGCGACGCCGGTCGGCTCGACGGCGTACAACTTCTCGGTCGGGGGCCCGATCCTGCCGATCTCGGCCCAGCTGATCGCGCTCACCCCGATCTCGGCCTTCCGGCCGCGGCGCCAGGGCAGCGTGCTCCTGCCGAACCACGCCCGCATCCGCATCGAGGTGAAGGACCCGGAATACCGCCCGGTCGCGGCGGTGGCCGACCACACCGAGTTCCGCCGCGTCGCCCGGGTCGAGACCCAGCTCGACCGCTCGACCGACCTCGTCATGCTGCACGATCCCGGCCACAGCATGGACGAGCGCATCCTGCGCGAGCAGTTCGGCTGAGGGCGATCCCCTGCTCCGGTCCGGTGCGCGGGGCCCGGCGATCACAGCCCGCGGATGATCTGCGTGAACCGATCCTCCGCCCGGCTGTAGCGCTCGGCCACGCGCTCCCGCAGGCAGGCCCGCACGGTCATGTCGGCGTAGAACAGGCCCTGGCGCTTCATCATCCGGCACTCGACGAGGGGCGGGCCGTAGATCCCGGCGGCCAGGACGAGGAGCAGGCCGCCGATCTCGGCGGCCCGCACCAGGGCCGGCGGCCAGGGGACGAAGCGCCTCCCGGCCGTCCGGACAGGACCGGCGGAGCCGAGGGCGACCGGCGCGGCGCGGCGCTCCTGCTCCATCCCGGCGAGGGCCGCGGGGCGCAGGGCCGTCGCCGGATCGACGCCCGGCCAGGGCGCCGGATCCTGGGCCGGCCGCCTCTGTCCGAACCTGCGCGCGACGGGGCTGAGCGCCGACGCCATGGTGGAATGCTCCCGAATTGGCACGACCGATCTCGGCCGCCGGGAGCCCTGCCAGACGCGTGCCCGCGCGCAACGAAGTCTTTACCATGTCCTTGGGGAAGAAATGATACAGGCAGCGGGAGCGACCGTTTCCGTGGAGAGGCGCCGTGTCATCGTGAGATCGGTCCGCCGGGATCCGCGTCGGAATGCCGGATGATGGCAGCGCGGCGCCCGCCCTCCGCGGGGCTTCGCGCCCGGGCGGCTCCGTCCGCGCGGGCGGGCGGTGCGTGACGCGCGCGCGACCGCGCCGCGCGATCCCGCCCGGCGCAGCGAGGCCCCCTCCCCTACGCCGCTCGCGGCAGCGCGCGGAAATGCCCGTCGAGCGCCGCGAGCGTGCCGGCGAGGAGCGGGTCGAGGCCGTCGAGCATCGCGGCCTCCGGCATCCGATCCTCCCCCCGGGCCGCCCGCTCGATCTCGGCGAGGCGCGCAGCGAGGGCGGAGGCGCCGACATTGAGGCTCATTGATTTGAGGCCGTGCGCGGCCCGGGCGGCCGCGGGAGCGTCCGCGGCCTCGCGCAGGGCGGCGAGGCCCTTCGGGGCGTGCTCGCGGAACAGGCCGAGCAGCCGGGCGATGAAGGCCGGGCCGCTCGCCTGCGCCATCTCGTCGAGCCCCGCCAGCGTGCCGGGATCGAGCAGGGCCTGGGGAGCGGCGCCATCGCCCGGCGCCCCGGCCGATGCCGGCTCCGGCGCCGCGGCGGGCGGGCCGTCCTCCCGGAGCAGGCTGCCGAGAAGGCGCGCGAGATCCGCGAGCGTGAAGGGCTTGGCGAGCATGCCGTCCATGCCCGCCTCCCGCCACGCCTCGGCGCCCTCGCCGATCACGTGCGCGGTGAGCGCCACGATCGGCAGCCGCGTCCCGCCGGTCGCGGCCTCGCGGGCGCGGATCGCCCGCGCCGCGTCGAACCCGTCGAGGATCGGCATGCTGCCGTCCATCAGGACGAGGTCGAAGCCGCCGCCGGCCGCCGCCTCCACCGCCTCCCGCCCGTTCTCCACGGTCACGACCTGCGTCACGCCGCAGCGGGCGAGGGCCTCGACCGCGACCTCCCGGTTGACGGGGCTGTCATCCGCCACCAGCACCCGCGCCCGCGGGAAGCGGGCGGGGGACGCGGCCGCCGCCTCGCGGCGCTCCGCCGCGGCCGCGAGGGCCGTGCCCCGCGCCAGGTCCGCGAGGGCTTGGCGCCACTCGGCCTGCGCCAGGGGCCAGCGCAGCACCTCGTCGGCGAGGCCGGCGGCCAGCACCTCGGCGCCGCGCGCATCGCCCATCGGGGCGAGCGCCAGCACCCGCCCGGCGCCCGGCGGGCGTCCCCGCGCCGCGAGCTCGGCCGCGTCCAGGATCGCGTGGGCCGGCCCTTCGTCCGCCGGGACGAAGCCCGCCGCCGAGAGGCCCGAGAGCAGCGCCGCCCGGGTGGCGTCCCCCCGCGCCGCGACCATCACCCGCGGCAGCACCGCGGGATCGCGCCGGACCGGCCGGGCCGGCTCCAGCACCTCGACCGGGATCTCGGCGAAGAAGGTCGAGCCCTCGCCGACCCGGCTCTCGACGCCGACCCGCCCGCCCATCGCGGCGGCCAGCCGCTCGGCGATGGAGAGGCCGAGGCCGGTGCCGCCGAAGCGGCGGGTGGTCGATTGGTCGGCCTGGGAGAAGGCGGTGAACAGGGAGCCGAGCGCCTCGGCCGGGATGCCGATCCCCGTATCGGTCACCGAGAGGCGCAGGCGGGCACCGCCCTCCCGCATCTCCAGGCGGATGAGGACGTGGCCCGCCTCCGTGAATTTCAGCGCGTTGTTGACGAAGTTGCCGAGCACCTGGCCGAGCCGGACAGGGTCGCCGGCGATCGCCCGCGGCACGTCGGGGGCGACCAGCGCCGCGAGGTCGAGCCCCTTGCCCCGCGCCCGCTCGCCGAACAGGGTCACCACCGTGTCGGCCACCTCGGCCGGGTCGACCGGGATCCGCTCGAGGTCGAGCTTGCCCGCCTCGACCTTCGCGAAGTCGAGGATGTCGTTGATGATGGCGAGCAGGTTCTGCCCCGAGCGGGCGATCACCTCGGCGTAGCGGCGCTGGCGCGCCGGCAGGTCGCCCGAGGCGAGGAGTTCGGCCATGACCAGCATGCCGTTCATGGGCGTGCGGATCTCGTGGCTCATTGTGGCGAGGAAGCTGGATTTCGCCGCGTTGGCGGCCTCGGCCGCCTCCTTGGCCTCGCTCAGGTCGGCGGTGCGGTCGCTCACCTCCTGCTCCAGGCGGGCGCGGTGGGCGGCGAGCCGGCGGTCGCGCTCGTCGACCGCGTCGAGGAGGCCGTTGAAGGTCCGCGCGAGGGCGCCGACCTCGTCCTCCGCCACCACGGTGACGCGGTGGGCGTAGTCGTGGTTCTCGCGCACGGTCGTCATGGCGTGGGAGAGGGTGGCGAGGGGCCGGGTCAGGGCCGCCTGCAGGCGCCACGCCACCGCGAGCCCGACCAGGACCGCGAGGCCCGCCGTCATGGCGGCGTTGGCGAGCACCTCGTAGAGGCGCTCGACCAGGTCGGCCGTCTCGGCGATCAGGGTGACGCGCCCGACCACCACGGTGTTCTCCCGCACCGGCACGCTCAGGCGGACGGTGCGCGTCCACAGGAGGTCGAAGGGCGAGACGCCCTGCTCGCGGTCGAGGTCGAGGTCGCGCGCGAGGCGCAGGCCCGTTCCCTGCTCGGCCAGGGTGGCGCCGCCCGGCAGCGAGAGCGCCGCGTAGACGACGCCCTTCTCGTCCGCGATGGCCCGCAGGGTGGCGTGGGCCCCCGCCGCATCCATCTCGGCGGCGGCGCGCGCGGTGGCGCTCGCGAAGACGCTGGCGATGCCGTGCAGCGAGTCGCGCTTGTCGGCGACGTAGCGCGTCGCCTCGCGCCAGACGCCGAGCGCGGTGCTCACCGCCAGGGCGACCAGCACGGCGCCGATCACCGCCCGGCCGAGGCGGGTCGCCAGGGGCGTGGCGCGCCTCATGCGGCCTTCGCCCCGCCGAGGGCCAAGGCCTCGACCGCGGGCCAGCGGCCGAGGAAGGCCTCGACCACCGCCGGGTCGAAATGCGTGCCGGCCTGGGCCCGCACGTGGTCGCGCGCCGCCTCCAGGGACCAGGCGGCCTTGTAGGGCCGCGCGCTGGTGAGGGCGTCGAACACGTCCGCCACGGCGACGATGCGGCCCGAGAGCGGGATCTCCTCCCCCTTCAGCCCGCGCGGATAGCCGGTGCCGTCCCAGCGCTCGTGGTGGGTGCCGGCGATCTCGGCGGCGAGCCGCACCACCTCGGAAGAGCTGCTCTCCAGCATGCGCTCCCCGCGCTCGGCGTGGCGCTCCATCTCCCGCCGCTCGGCCGCGCTGAGGGGGCCGCGCTTCAACAGGATCGCGTCGGGGATGGCGATCTTGCCGACGTCGTGCATGGTCGAGGCGAGGCTGATCAGGCGGCCGCGGTCGGGCGGGAAGCCCATCGCCTCGGCGATCAGCCCGACATAGCCGGCGACCCGCGCCACGTGGTCCCCGGTATCGGTGTCGCGGTGCTCGGCGGCCCGCATCAGCAGGGTGACGATCTCGCGCTCGCGGGCCTCCACCAGGGAGACCGCGGCCGCCACCTCGCGGGCGAGCCAGGCCGCCCGCTCCTCCTGCTCGCGATAGGCGCGGCTCAGCGCCAGCAGGTTGGTGACGCGGGCGCGGATCTCCAGCGGGTCGCAGGGCTTGTTCACGAAGTCGGTCGCGCCCGCCTCGAGCGCCTCGCGCCGCAGCGCCCGCGCGTCGAAGCTCGTCACCATCACGATCGGCACGTGGGCGAAGCCCGGGATCGCCCGCGCGGCCCGGATGAAGGCGAGGCCGTCCATCTCGGGCATCTCGTAATCGGTGAGCACGATCCCGATCTCGGGCCCGTGCGCGCGGATGTGGGCGAGCGCCTCCGCCGGGCGCGTGAAGGCGTCCGGGGCGCAATCCGCGATCGGCCGCAGGGCTTCCACCATCAGGAGGTTGTTGAGTTCGGCATCGTCGAGCACGAGCGCGCGCATCCGTCTCCCCCCGCCAGCAGCGCATGAGCGGCCGGCGCATGATCGCGGCGAAACCTTGACAAGTCCTCCCTGCGGGAGCGGGGCCCGGCCGCGTCCACTTGGACGCGATGCTTTGGCTTTGAAACCGGCCCCGCGGGCGCTACAGGACTTCTTCAGTGACCCGGGCGCGCGGCGCCCCCCGAACAGGATTCGCACGAGACCCCCACGATGGCAGGCTTCAAGGACCAGCTTTTCGACACCCGGCGCGGCGCCTCCGCGCAGGCGAAGCAGGCGATGCTGGAGAAGTTCAAGACCCGCGCGGCCGAGGAGGACCCGGCGGCGCAGGCCCGCAGGGCCGAGCGCCAGCGCATCGCCGAGGCCCGCGCCGCCCGCGAGGCGGAGCGCGAGGCGAAGCGCAAGGCGGAGGCGGAACGCCGCGCGGCCGAGGAGGCGGAGGCCCGCGCCCGGGCCGAACGGGAGGCCGAGGAGGAGGCGGAGCGCCAGCGCGCCGCGGAGGCCGAGCAGAAGGCCGCCCGCGACGCCCGCTACGCCGCCCGCAAGGCGCGCAAGAAGTAGGCCTCCGGCGCGCGGCCCCTCGCCGGGCCGCGCCCTCAGGCGAAGAGATCGACGATCCGGAAACCCCGATCGGCGAGCCGCTCGCCCAGCACGCGGCGGTGGCACCGTTCCGGGTCGCGCTCGAAGCAGAGCAGGCAGGTCGGCGCGCCGGCCGCGAGCGCCGCGAGGTCGTCCAGGGCGGCCTCGCCGGCGCCCGTGTCGAGCACCTCCGCGCAGTAGATCCGCCGCATCAGGGCCGCGTCGTGGGCGCGGGCGGCCTCGCGGCCGGCCTTGGGCGTGCCGAGCCCGCGCAGATGCGCGTAGCCGATGCCGGATTCCGCGAGCCGGTCGCGCAGGGCGCTCTTCGAGAAGCCGCGCTTGCGCGACAGGGCGACGGCCCGCACGTCGGCGAGGAGGCCGATCCCCGCCCCCGCGAGCGCGGCCACGAAGCGCTCCGAATCCGCGCCCTCGTAGCCGATGGTGAAGAGAACCTTATCCACCCGTGATTCCTCGCAGATCCCCGGGCCGGGAACCCCGCCGGCGCCGCCGCCCCGCCCGTCGCGGCGCCCGATGTGGCGCTCGCGCAACGCATTCCCGAAATCGCCTGCGATACTGTCAAGCCTTCATTAACCTGCCCCGGGGCATCGAATAGCCATTGTGTTCTGCGTCAGTTCAGGTCGCGCGTCGATGCCGCTGGAGTCGAATCCAACCTCCCTCGCCACGCATGGATCCGCTTGGCTGAAGCGCCTCGCGGTCGGCCTGACCCTGGCGCTGCTCGGCGCCTGCGCCGGCTCGACGGATTTCTACCCGACCAAGGGGGACGTGAAGCCGCATCCGGGCGTGGCGCGCGCCAAGCAGCGTCCGATCCAGGGCATCGACGTCTCGAAGTGGCAGGGGCCGATCGACTGGGCCTCGGTCCGCACGGCGGGCACGCAATTCGCCTACATCAAGGCGACGGAGGGCGGCGACCATCTCGACGACCGCTTCCGCGAGAACTGGGCCGGCGCCGCCAGGGCCGGCGTGCCGCGGGGCGCCTACCACTTCGTGTACTGGTGCCGCTCCCCCGAGGAGCAGATGGCGTGGTTCAAGCGCAACGTGCCGAACGACCCCACCGCCCTGCCGCCGGTCCTCGACGTGGAGTGGAACGGTCACTCGACCTCCTGCCCCAAGAAGCTGCCCAAGCCCCAGGCCCTCGCGATGACGCAGACCATGCTGCGCGAGATGGAGGCCTACACGGGCAAGCGGCCGATCATCTACACGGACATCACCTTCCACCGCGACGTGCTGGAGGGCGAACTTCCCGATTACCCGCACTGGGTCCGCTCGACGGCGGCCGAGCCCGAGCAGCGCTTCGCCAACCGGGACTGGATGCTCTGGCAATTCACGTCCACGGGGCGGGTGCCGGGCGTGCAGGGCGACGTCGACCGCAACGCCTTCTACGGCTCGCCCTCCGAGTGGGCCTCCTTCCTCGCCACCGATTGCGATCCCCGCTACCACCGCCGCCTCTCCGCCGCGGGGCTGTGCACCGAGAAGTGACACGGGATCCGCTTGATCGAAGCGGATCGGGTGTCGCAAGCCTGCGCGGCGCCTGAGCGCGGCGCCCGAGCGAAGAGGACATCCGCGTTGCGAAGCCATCAACCGGATGTCGGATGAAACGCCCCTTCCTGGCGCGCGAGGCGGCCCGCTACCCGGCGCTGATCGGCTGCGACGAGGTCGGGCGCGGCGCCCTCTGCGGCCCGGTCATCGTGGCGGCGGTCCATTTCGATCCGGCGGCCCTGCCGCCCGACCTCCTCGAAGCGCTCGACGATTCGAAGCGCCTCGACGCCGCGACCCGCGCGCGGCTCGCCGCGCGGCTCCCCGCCCTCGCGCGGATCGCCTATGCGGGGGCGTCGCGGGACCTGATCGACCGCATCAACGTGCGCGCCGCCACCCTCGACGCCATGGCCCGCGCCGTGCTGCGGCTCGGCCTCGCCGGCCCGGTGGCGGTGGACGGGCGCGACCGGCCGCCCGGCCTCGACGGGCGGGTGCGGGCGGTGATCGGCGGCGAGCGCCTCGTGCCCCAGATCGCCGCCGCCTCGATCCTCGCCAAGGTGCTGCGCGACCGGCTGATGGCGGTCCTCGCCCGGCGCCACCCGGCCTATGCCTGGGCGCGCAACGCCGGCTACGGCACGGCCGCCCACCGGGCCGCCCTGCTCCGCGAGGGCCCCTCCCCCCATCACCGCCGCAGCTTCCGGCTCGGCGGCGCCCCGTGCCATAACGGGGCGCCAGACGGGCCCTGAGGCCCCGACGCCAACGACGATCCAGCCGGGAGGCGCCCCATGACCCCGATGTCCCGCCGGGTGATGAACCTCGCCCACTGCCTGACCCAGGCGGCGCAGCGGCACCCCGAGGGGATCGCCATCGACTGGGGCGGGCGGACCTGGAGCTGGGCCGCCTTCGACGCCCGCGTCTCGCGCCTCGCGGCGGCTTTGCGGGCCCGCGGCATCGGCAAGGGCGACCGCCTGCTGGTCCATGCCCGCAACGGCAACCCGATCCTCGAGATCATGTACGCGGCCTTCCGGCTCGGGGCCGTGTTCGTGCCGACGAATCACCGGCTGATGCCGGGCGACGTCGCCTACCTGGCCGAGCAATCCGGCGCGCGGGCCTTCCTGTGCCAGGCGGACAATCCGGGCCACGTCGCCGCTGTGCGGGCGGCGCGGCCGGACCTGTCGCTCGTCGTCACCCTCGGCGAGGGCGAGGCGGAGGGCCTCGCCTACGAGGCGCTGCTCGCCGGGGCACCGGACGCGCCGGTGGCGAACGCGGCGGTCGAGCACGACGATCCGTGCTGGTTCTTCTACACGTCGGGCACCACCGGCAAGCCGAAGGCCGCGGTGCTCACGCACGGCCAGATGGCCTTCGTCATCACCAACCACCTCTGCGACCTGATGCCGGACACGCGGCCGGAGCGCGACGTCTCCCTGGTCGTGGCGCCGCTCTCGCACGGGGCGGGGGTGCACGCCCTGGCCCAGGTCGCCCGCGCGGTGACGACCGTGCTGCCCGGCTCCGACCGCTTCGACGGGGCCGAGATCTGGCGGCTCGTCGCCCAGCACCGCGTCACGAACATGTTCACGGTGCCGACCATCCTCAAGATGATGGTCGAGCACCCGGCCGTGGCCGCGCACGACCACTCCTCCCTGCGCTACGTCATCTACGCGGGGGCGCCGATGTACCGGGAGGACCAGAAGCGGGCGCTCGGCGTGCTCGGCCCGGTGATCGTGCAGTATTTCGGGCTCGGCGAGGTGACGGGCAACATCACGGTGCTGCCGCCCCACCTCCACGACCCGGAGGACGGGCCGGGCGTGCGGATCGGGACCTGCGGGATCGAGCGCACCGGCATGGAGGTGCAGATCCAGGACGCGGAGGGCCGCGCCCTGCCGCCCGGCGAGACCGGCGAGATCTGCGTCTGCGGCCCGGCGGTCTTCGCCGGCTACTGGAACAACCCCAAGGCCAATGCGGAGGCGTTTCGCGATGGCTGGTTCCGGACCGGCGACCTCGGCTTCCTCGACGCGCAGCGCTTCCTGACCATCACGGGCCGCGCCTCCGACATGTACATCTCGGGCGGCTCGAACATCTACCCGCGCGAGATCGAGGAGAAGATCCTGACCCACCCGGCCGTGGCCGAGACCGCGGTGCTCGGGGTGCCCGACCCGGTCTGGGGCGAGATCGGCGTCGCGGTCTGCGTGCCGCGCGAGGGCGCCTCCCTGACGGAGGCCGAGATCCTCGACTACCTCGACGGCAAGGTCGCCCGCTACAAGATGCCCAAGCGGGTCTTCCTGCGCCCCTCCCTGCCGAAATCCGGCTACGGCAAGATCACCAAGGCGATGGTGCGCGAGGATCTCGAGGCGGCCGGGCTGCTGCCGCTCGGCGGGCGGCCGAGCCATGCGGCCTGACCCGGCGCGGCCCGCGCGGGCCTTCCTCGCCCAGCCCGGCCCGGTCCGGCCCGAGCGCCGGATCGCGGCCTCGGGCGCGCTGCGGCGCGCGGCCTTCGGGCCCGAATCCGGGGCGACGCTGCTCGACGCCCTCGCCGCCCCCCTGCGGGCGGCCGGGATGGCGGGGGCGACGCTGCACCTCGACGGCGGCGCCTTCGCGCCCTTCGCCTACGTGATGCCGGCCCATTCCACCGAGCCGTCCCACGCGGCCTATTACAGCGAGACCTTCCGGCCCGCGGGCGAGACGCGGCTGGAGCGGGCGAGCGCGACCTTCGGCACCCGCGACGGCGCGCCGTTCCTGCACGTCCACGGGACCTGGATCGAGGCGGATGGCCGGCGGCGGGCGGGCCACCTGCTGCCGGGCGAGGTGGTGGTGCGCGCGCCGCCGCGCGCGGAGGCCTGGGGCAGCGCGGAGGCGGCGTGGCGCGTGCTGCCCGATGCGGAGACGAATTTCGCGCTCTTCACGCCGGTCGCGCAGGGCCCGTCCGGGGGCGGCTGCATCCTCCTGAAGGTTCAGCCGAACGAGGACCTGTTCCTGGCCGTCGAGGCGACGTGCCGGGAACACGGCCTGCGCCGCGCCCGGGTGCGGGGCCTCGGCAGCCTGGTGCGGCCGGCCTTCGCGGACGGCCGCGTCGTGCCGACCGACGCGAGCGAGGTGCTGATCCGCGACGGGCGCGTCGAGGCGGACCCGGACGGGAGCTTGCGCGCCCATCTCGACATCGCCGTCGTCGACGTCGCCGGGGCGATCCACGAGGGCGCGCTCGCGCGCGGGCGCAACAGCGTCTGCATCACCTTCGAGCTGGGGATCGAGGCGATGTGATACGACATCCGGCCGATTGCTTCGCCATCTCCGATTTCGGCCATGCGGATGTCGGCGTCGCTCAGGCACCGCGCTCAGGCGCCGCGCGGGCGTGTGATCCGGGATCCGCTTCGATCAAGCGGATCCCGGATCAGGCCGCCGCCTCCATCATGCTGCGAAAGACCGCCCCGTAGTGGCAGGCCGCCGCGGCGAGCACGAAGCCGTGCCAGATGGCGTTCTGGAACGGCAGCCGGTGCCAGAGGTGGAAGATCACCCCCGCCGAGTAGAGCAGGCCCCCGCCCGCGAGCAGCGCGAAGGCGTCCGGGACGAGCTGGCCGATCACCGAATCGTAGGCCGCGACCCCGCTCCAGCCGAGGGCGAGGTAGAGCGCCACCGCGAGCCGGTCGAACCGGCCCGGCAGGGCGACCTTGATCGCCATGCCCACCACCGCCACGAGCCAGATCCCCGCGAGCAGGCCCCAGGCGACCCCGCCGCTCCCCACCAGCGCCACGAGCGGCGTGTAGGTGCCGGCGATCATCAGGAAGATGGTGGCGTGGTCGGCCCGGCGCAGCAGCCATTTCCGCCGTCCCCGCGGCCACATGTTGTAGGCCGCCGAGACGCTCAGCATCGCCACGAGCCCCGCCGCGTAGACGCCGACCGAGAGCTTCTCGCCCGGGTGAAGCCGCGCGAGCGCCGCCGTGACCACCAGGGCGAGCCCCCCGATCACCGCGAAGGTCACGCCGATCACGTGGACGATGCCGTCCGCCAGCAATTCCCGGGGCGAGTAGGACCAGTTCAGGGAGGGCGGCCGGCCGTCATCGGCGTGTCCGGTCGTCGGGCGCATGGGGGGCTCCGGGGCTCCGCCGGCGGCCGCGCGCCGCCACGTTCCAGGAAACCATCAAATCCGGGGCCGGTCACCCTGCGGCGCAGCGTCACCCGCGCGCCAGAGTGCCGATCCGGGCATGGGCCACGGCCATGCCGAGCACGAGCATCGCGGTGACCTGGTGGGCGAGGCCCGCCCAGAGCGGGACCGCCAGGAGGAGCGTGGTGATCCCGAGCATCGCCTGCGCGGCGACGAGGCCGGCGAGCGCCGCGGCCCGGCGCGCCGCGCCGCTGCCCGGCCGCGCCCGCCGGGCGTCGAGCGCGTGCAGGAGCGCCAGGGCGAGCAGCGCGTAGGCGACGAGGCGGTGGTTGAGCTGCACCAGCGCGACGTTGTCGACGAAGTTCTCGATCCAGGGCGTCGCCGCGAACAGGCCCGAGACCGGCGGGATGAAGGCCCCGTCCATCAGCGGCCAGGTGTTGTAGGTGAGCCCCGCCTTCGAGCCCGCGACGAGGCCGCCGAGGGCGATCTGCAGGAGCGTCGCGACCGGGAGCAGGAGGGCGGTCAGGCGCAGCCGCCGCGGCGCCGCCGCCTCGGCCGGGCGGTCGAGCCCGGCGGCGAGCCAGACCAGCCCGGCGAAGATCGCGCTCGCGAGCGTCAGGTGCGCGGCGAGCTTGATCGGCGCCACCGCGACCATGCCGGGCTGCAGGCCCGAGGCCACCATGATCCAGCCCACCGCCCCCTGCAGCCCGCCGAGCACGCCGAGGCCGACGAGGCCGAGGCCGAGGCGCCGGTCGAGCCGGCCCGTCCACCAGAACCAGCCGAGGGGCAGGAAGAAGCACAGCCCGATCAGCCGGCCGAGGAAGCGGTGGCCCCATTCCCAGGCGTAGATGACCTGGAACTCGGCGAGCGACATGCCGCGGTTGAGGATGTCGTACTGGGGCGTCGCCCGGTACTTGGCGAATTCCTCGGCCCAGGCCTCGGCGGAGAGCGGCGGGACCGCCCCGGTCACCGGCTTCCACTCGGTGATCGAGAGGCCCGAGCCGGTGAGCCGCGTGGCGCCGCCGACCGCCACCATGGCCACCACCAGGGCGGCCATCAGGAAGAGCCAGCGGCGGACGGCGATCCGCGGGCGGGACGCGGCGCGGTCCCGCGCGGGGGCGACGGAGAGAGGCTTCAGGGCGGCGCTGGTCATGGCGGGCCTCTACGCGCGGGCGGGACGACCGCGCAACGCTCGCCGGTGCCGCACCCGGGCAGGCCTGCGGCCCCGCCGCGGGTTGCGGGCCGCCCCGGGCTCGCTTAGGCGGGCGGCCACTCGGGCGGGCGATGGCCCGCCAGTCCCCTCCCCTTCCGGAGACCCGCGATGCGCCGCCGCACCCGCTCGCTCATCGGCACGATCGTGATGATCGCCTTCGTGATGATCTACGCGCCGCTCGCCATGGCGCTGGCCGACAGCCGCATCGCCGAGACGCCGCCCCTGGTGCAGTCGGTCCTCTACGCGGCGCTCGGCGTCCTCTGGATCTTCCCGCTGATGCCGCTGATCCGCTGGATGGTGCGGCCGGACGCCGCCTGACGCGACGGCCGGTTTTTCGCCGCACTCGTCGGCGAGACAGCCCGGCGGCGCCCCCGAAGGGGTGCCCCTCGGCTCTCTCCTCCCGATCAAGGCTTCTCCGGGCCATGCGCCACGCCCTCGCGACGCTTCTCCTCCTCGGCCCGCTCGCCGCACCCGCCCTCGCCCAGGGCGCGCCGCGCTCGGTGGCCGATTGCGAGCGCATCCGGGGCGACCTCGCCTACAACCAGTGCCTGTCGCTGTTCGGGCCCGCGGCCCCCACCAAGGGCGCGGCGCTGCCGGCGGAGACCACCGAGGTGCGCCTGCCGGCCGCCGGCGCCGCCGCGGAGGCCGAGCCGGCCCCCGCCTATCGCGGCCGCCGCCGCGCCGCGCGGCGCTATCACCGGGGCCGCCAGAGCGCGAGCTTCGCGGTGGCGAGCGGCCGCCACCGCCGCCGCTGACCATCAGGCGACGTTGAGCCGCCGCCCGCGGTTCCAGGCCAGGAACGGCACGCCCGAGAGCAGGGCCGCGAGCGCCGCGTCGCTCTGGAAGCAGCCGTTGACCGAGACCCGCGGCAGGGCGTGCAGGTGCGCCCGGTGGTCCGGGAAGAGGTGGCCCGGCCGCGTCGTCACCGCGGTGGCGTAGCCCGCCTCCCGGGCGAGGGCGAAATCCCGCGGCCCCGCCGAGGTCGGATCCCCGACCGGGAAGGAGAAGTGCTGCGGCACGCGCCCGAGCCGCGCCGCGATGAGGGCGCGCGACTCCGCGATCTCGCGCCGGGCGGTCTCGGCCCCGTGCTTGGCGAGCATCGGGTGGGTCAGGGTATGGGCGCCGATCGTCAGGTCCGGCTCCTCCTCCGCCAGCGCCCGCAAGTCCTCGAAGTCCAGGCAGAGCTCCCGGGTGATGGCGCGCGGGTCGAGATCCGCCGCGCGGGCGAGCTGCGCGACGGCGTCGCGCAGCCGCGCCTCGGGGCCGGCCCGCAGCACCCGGTAGACCTGCGCGAAGGCCGCGCTCTTCTGCGTCGGATCGGCGGCGGGCAGGTCGAGCCCGGCCTCCGGCAGGCGCACCCGGTCGAGCCGGCCGATCGCCCGTTCGAGCTCGACCCACCACAGCCGCCCCGTGCCCTCCGCGAAGGCGGTGGTGACGAAGAGCGTCCAGGGCGCGCCGTGGCGCCGCAGGACCGGCCGGGCGTGCTCGAGGTTGTCGCGGTAGCCGTCGTCGAAGGTGAGGATCGCGAAGGGGTGCGGCCCGGGCGCGGCGAGGCGCCCGGGCAGGTCGTCGAGGCCGACGAGGTCGAAGCCGCGGGCCCGCAGGGCGGTGAGCACGCGGTCGAGGAAGGCGGGCGTGATCGCGAGCAGCTGGTTGGGCGCGTAGGGCCCGGGCGGCTCCGGCCGCACGTGGTGGAAGGTGAGGATCACGCCGCAGCCGCGGGCGGCGGGGGCGAGCCAGCGGTCGGCGCGGGTCGCCGCGATCGCGGCGAAGCCGGCGCGGAACAGGCGGAGGCGGGTCTCGGCGGCGAGCATGCGGGCGACCGTGCGGGCCGGATCCCCCGCGGAACGCGGTGCCACCGGCGCCCGCCCCGCTCCGCGGCGCGGCCGCGACGCCCCGGACGCCTCCTCATCCCACGGGCGGGCTTGCGGAAGGGTAACGGGATGGCGGGTGCCCGGCCGGGCCGCCGCGATTCGCGCAACGGACAGTCCCGCCGCAGCATCCCCAAGCTCGCCCGGCCCGAGCGGGCCGGCTCCGCGCCGACCGATTGTGGGTCCGCCGGCATCATCTTTCCAAGCGATAGATCTTTCCCTTGCGGCAATGTACTTCGTGATGCGAAAGATGTCGGCTCAAACGATTCATTACCGATGCCGCGCGAAAACGACCCTGGCCGGTCGAGGGATCGGCTAGTTTTCGGTCGGCCAGGCGGCCGCAGGCGGGACGGTGGGAGGAATGGTCGGGCTCGTGATCGAACTGCCGAGGGCGGGACCGGCGCGGGCGGCGGAGGCCCGCCTCCTGGCCGAGGTCCACACGCGGCTCGACGCGGCCGAGGCCCCGTGGCGGGACCTCGAAGGCTCCGCCACCGTCGTGATGACGCCCTACCAGCGCTTCGACTGGGCCGCGGCGTACTTCGCCACCGCGCCGCGGGCCCGCCCGCTGATCGCGGTGCTGCGGGATCCGTGCGGCCGCCCGCGGCTCCTGCTGCCCTTCGCGGTGCGCCGCGAGCGCGGCCTGCGCGTCGCGCGCATCGTCGGCGAGCGGCACGCGAATTTCCACATGCCGGTCTTCGCCAGCCGGGAGGCCGCCGCCCTCCCGCCGGAGACGGTGCGGGCGGCCCTGGTGCGCCTCGGCCGGGCGCACGGCATCGACGCCTACGCCTTCGCCCACCAGCCGCGCGCCTTCGCGGACACGGTCAATCCCCTGGCGGAGGGCGGCACGCCCTCGCCGAGCGACGGCTACGGCATGCGCCTCGGCCCGGATCCGGAGGAGACGGTCGCGCGGCTGTTCAGCGGCGATGCCCGCCGCAAGCTGCGCCAGAAGGAGAAGTGGCTGACCGCCGCCCACGGCCCGGTCGCGCACGTGGTCGCGGCGACCGCCGAGGAGGCCGAGGCGGTGATCGGCGCCTACCTCGCCCAGAAGGCGGTGCGCTTCGCGCAGCTGCGCCTGCCCAACCCCTTCGCGCAGGAGGCAGACCGCGCCTTCCTGACTGCGGCCTGCCGCCCCGGCCCGGCCCGGCCGGCCGCCCTCGAATGTCACGCCCTGCGCCGCGAGGCGGACGGGCACGTGCTGGCGACCTTCATCGGCGCCGTGGATGCCCGCCGCTTCAGCGCCATGCTGACCTCCTTCGACCCGGACCCGGCGCTGGCGCGGTTCAGCCCCGGGGACCTGCTGCTCCACGCCCTGGTGCGCGACCAGGCGGCCCGGGGCCGCGTCGCCCTCGACCTCGGGGTCGGCGAGGCGCCCTACAAATCCAAGATCTGCGACGAGGTCATCGCGCTCGTCGACGCGTGCGTGCCGGTGAGCGCGCGGGGACGGGCCTTCGCCGCGGGGATGCGGCTGCGGGTGCGGCTCAAGCGGCGGGTCAAGCGCAGCCCGCGCCTGCGCGCGCTCGCCGAGGGATTGCGCCGCCTCGTTCACCGGGCGGGGTAGGATCTTCTCCGCCGACGATTTTTTGCGGGAGAAGCGGTCCCCGGCGTGAACCAATCTCGGCCATGCGCGTCTCCTCGTGGGAGCGGCCCGACGGCCGGGTCGCGCATCACGGACGACTTCATGACCACGCTCAAGACCCTCGCGCTCGCGGCCGTGCTCGCCGCCGCCACCGCGGTCCCCGCCCTCGCGCAGGGTGGCTCGCCCTACAACAACAGCGGCCAGCAGGCCGGCGGTCCGCTCGCCGGCCGCGAGCGGTCGATGGGCGCTCCCGGCGGCACCCCCGCGATGCGCATGGCCCCTCGCCAGCAGCGCATGATGCGCCATCAGCGGATGCACCGGCGCCACCACGTGCGCTGAAGGCGCAAGGCCCCTGCCCTCCCTGCGCCCGCGCGACGCGTCCCCCCGGGCGCGTCGCGCGGGCGCGTTCGCGCCGCGGTCAGGCGCCGGGGTAGATCGGGAAGGCGCGGCAGAGCGCCTCGACCTCGGCGCGGACGCGCCCGGCGAGATCCGCGTCGGCGGGCGCCCGGACGATCCGCCCGATCCAGCCCGCGATCACCGCGAATTCGGCCCGGCCGAAGCCGCGCGTCGTGCCGGCATTGGCCGACAGCCGCAGGCCCGAGGGGGCTTCCGGCGGGCGCGGGTCGTAGGGGATCAGGTTCTTGTTCACGGCGAGCCCGGCCCGTTCGAGGGCCTTGGCCGCCACGTCGCCGGTCGTCCCGGTCCCGGTGAGGTCGACCAGCATCAGCCCGCTCGCCGTGCCGCCGGAGACGAGCCGCAGGCCCTGCGCGGCGAGCCCCGCCGCCAGCGCCTGCGCGTTGTCGAGGACGGCCTGGTTGTAGGCCCGGAATTCCGGGCGCAGCGCCTCTCCGAAGCAGGCGGCCTTGCCGGCCACCGCGTGCAGCATCACCGAGCCCTGCACGCCCGGGAAGATGCCGGACTGGATGCGGTCGCCGAGGGCCGGGTCGTTCCACAGCACGAAGCCGCCGCGGGCGCCGCGCAGGGACTTGTAGGTGGTCGAGGTCACCACGTGCGCGTGCGGGAACGGGTGCGGGTAGAGGCCGGTCGCGACGAGCCCGGCCACGTGCGCCATGTCGACCATCAGGAGGGCCCCGACCTCGTCGGCGACGGCGCGGAACCCGGCGAAGTCGAGGGCGCCCGGATAGGCCGAGCCGCCCGCCACGATCATCCGGGGCCGATGCGCGCGGGCGAGGGCGCGCACCGCGTCGAGATCGACGCACTCGCTCGCCCGGTCGACGCCGTAGCGCAGGATCCGGTAGTCGCGCCCGGTCAGGGTCGCCGGGTGGCCGTGGCTGATGTGGCCGCCCGCCGCGGTGTCCATGGCCAGGATCGTGTCGCCGAGGGCGATGAGGCCGAGGAAGACGCCCGCATTGGCGTTCGAGCCCGAATGCGGCTGCACGTTGGCGAAGCGGCAGCCGAACAGCCGCGCGGCCCGCCGGATCGCCAGGTCCTCGATCGCGTCGGCGAAGTCCGCGCCGCCGTAGTAGCGGGCGAAGGGCAGCCCCTCGACCGTCTTGTTGGTGAGGACGGAGCCCTGCGCCTCCAGGACCAGCCGGGAGACGATGTTCTCCGAGGCGATCAGCTCGATCCCGGCCTGCTGGCGGGCGAGTTCGCCGCGGATCGCCGCGGCGAGGTCCGGATCGGCGTCGAGGCCTTGGGTGAAGTAGCCGTCATGCAGGTGGGACATCGGGCAGGTCTTCCTCTCGCAGGGTCATCATAGGCCAGGGACGGCCGGAGGGAGAGCGCGCCGCGGCGGCGAGGCGGCCCGCCGGGCCAGCGGACGCGACGGCGCATCTCAGGCATGCGGCACCTCCGGCCGGGCGAGGGATGCGTCGGCCTCGGCGTGGTGGAGGGCGCAGGCCCGCCGGGAATCGGCGGTTGCCACCTGGAAAACCGCCGCGAGCCGCCGCAGCGCGAGCGTCGCGAGGGGGTTGCCGCGGATCCCGTCCTGCGCGTGGAAAACGTCGAAGCGGGCGACCTCGTCGGGACCGAAATGCGTGAGGTGGCCGGTCACGCGCGCGGACGAGGTCGTGGGCGTCGCCCGCGACCGGCTGCGCGGATCGGTGGAATGGGCCAGGACGGCGATGCGCAGGGGACGGTCCCTCACCGGGCGACCCTCCCGGGCGGGGCGCAGCCGATCAGGGGGCTCTCCCCGAAATCCCAGACGATCGCCTCCCCCTCCCCCCGCGCGGCGCGGGCGGCCGCTCCCGTCCACCGAGCCGAGGGCCGCCGCGGCGATGCCCCGGGCGGCGGAGCGCGCCACCCGCGCGACCCGGTCGGCGGGTTTGACGGCGAGCATGTCGCCCGGCCCGGCGTCGAAGCTGGCGAGGAGGCGGGTCGCGCGGCCGAGCACCGCCGCCGCGAGGTGGCCCGCCTCGCTGCGCAGGTTGGTGTGGCCGCCGACCACGGGTACGCCGTAGAGGCGGGCGGCGTCGGCGAGGGCGCGTAGCACCGAGTCGGCGCCCTCCCCGCCCCGCGCCCAGACGGCACCACCGCGAGCGGCCGCCCGTCCATGGCCGCCACGTCGCCGAGATTGCCCATCACGCCGCAATAGCCGGCAAAATACGGATCGGAGGCCACGACGCCGTCGAGGCCTCCCGCGGCGGCGAGGAGCAGGTGGCCGTCGCCGACCGGGATCGCCGCGCAATCGTCGCCGACCGGGACCGGGGCGGCGGAGAGGCGCAGATGCGCCGGGCCCTGCCGGACGGGCGGCGCCACGAACGAGAAGTCGGGGTCGTCGGGCACGAAGGTCTCGGGGAACCTGACGAAGCGGGCCCCCTTCCCGGCCCCCTTCCCGGCCGCCTCCCCGATCGCGGCGAGCACCCGCTCCGGGGCTCTCTCCGGCCGCGCCAGGTCGGGCGCGATCTGGACCGCGGCGGCCCTGACGCTCCGTGGCGCGGCCATCGGGCGACCGCCGCTCAGACGGTCCAGGTATCGACGATGAACGCGTTGGCCCGGTGGTGCGGAGGGGTGGACCCGGTCGGCCTTCGCCAGCCACGCGCGGGCCGGCGGGATCGGCGTCCGTGTCGAGCGAAGCCTTCTGCGTCTCCGGGGAGGCGCCGGAGGCAGTCCGGATCTGCCTCGGCGACTCGGCCACGCGGGCGCGGCTGGTCTCGGCCCTCGACGCGCTCGCCCTCGCCTCCGCCTCGATGCGACGCCGGGCGCTCGGCCGGCGTGCCTCGCGCAGCCCGGCTCGCGCCGTCGATCTCGCATCGTCGCGGCCGCCGAACCGGCCACCATCCCGGCGAAGGGTGCTCAGGCCTTCCCGGGCCCGACCGGGGCCAGCAGCCGCTCGATGTCGCGCAGGAGGCGCGCCAGCGACCGGCGGTGCCCCTCCATCGCCGGGTCGGCGAGGTCGATCGCGTCGAGGAGCTGCTCGGCGGAGGCGCGCAGGCCCGCGAGCTGATCCCGCAGCGACCGGTTCAGGGCGGCGACTTGGTCGGGCGGCAGGGGCGCCGCGCCGCAGCGCGGCACCGCCCGCGGGCCGAGCGCCGCCAGGATCCCATCCGGGATCCCGGGGCAGACCCATCCGGCCAGGCTGCACCCGCCCTCAGGGGGCGGCTCGTCATCCGCCTCGCACGGTAAGATGATCCGACCGGTCTGGTCGGGCGGCACACGCGATCCCATTGTTGTCCGCGCTCCCCAAGCGCAGTCCCGGGGCGACCACCGCCCCGGACTTTGGTCGATCGTAAGCTGAGCTGCGCGCGTTTGACAATCCAGGTCGTTTCTCAACGTAAGCGACCCGCTACCGTTCGGGCATGGCTTGGACCGAACGGGCGCGGCATCACTCCGCCCGGCCGGACTTGCGGGCCGTGAACCGCGCGTAGAGGTCGGGCAGCGACTCGACCAGGAAGGCGCCGAATTCCGGCTCGGCTCCCTCGTCGACGGTGAGCTGGGTGCGCCGGGCGGAGCGGTCGATGCGCACCACCGCGCGCCCGGCCGGGTTGGTCCAGGAGGTGACGGAGACCCCGCGCGCCTCGGAGCGCGGCGCCGTGAGGGCGGCGAGGAGCCGGGCGAAGCGCGCGTCGGATTCCTCGCGGGCGAAGTCCTCGGCCGCGAGCGCGGCCTCGACGATCCGGTCCGCGTCGGGCCGCGCCAGCGCCTCGACCAGGGCGGCCCAGCGGGGCCGGCCCGTGCGCGGGGCGGGGCCGATCGCGGCCAGTACCCGGGCGGGAACGGCGCGGCCGATGGCGATCAGGCGCGAGAGCTGGGACTTCTCCATCGACAGGGCCGACATGATGACGCTGCGGGCGAAGCCGCGATCCTCGAGCGTGACCGCGAAGGCGGCGCGCTCGATGTAGCTCAGGTCGGTGCGGGCGGAATTCTCCTGGCCCTGGGCGACGACGAGGTCCTCGTCGCTGAGCGCCTTGACCACCGCGCGGACCGGGCGCCCGAGTTCGGCGGCGACCCGCAGGCGGCGGTGGCCGTAGGCGACCTGGTAGCGTCCCGGCTGGGTCGGGTGGGGCCGCACCAGGATCGGCACCTGCTGGCCGCGGGTCCGGACCTGCTCCGTCAGGGCGGCGTGGTCCTCCGGCGAGATCCCGAGGCGGTCGGCGACGAAGGAGGGGTCGACGAGGCCGGGATCGATCTCCACCACCTTGTCTCCCGCCGCCACCATGGCGCGGGCCTCCTCGGCGGCGGTGGCGATGCGGCCGAGCGCCCGCCCCATCGCCCCCACGGCGCCGGAGCGCACCGCGGTCCGGACCGGTTCGGGCGGCGGGGCCGCCGGCGCCTCGGCCGGCGCGGCGGGGGCGGCCGGTGCCGGGTTGCCACTTGGCAACTCGCGGGCGCGGGCCGTGAGGGCGGCGCGGAGCGTGTCCTTGCGGGTCGTCATGCCGGGCGTCCCCAGGCGCGGTGCATCAGGGCCAGGATCTCGCCGTTGACCCCCTCCAGGGCCTCGATGGCGCGGTCGTAGGTGGCGCGCGAGAAGCTCTCGCGGCCGATCTCGTACAGGGTCTGCTTCGACAGGCCCGCATCCGAGACGGCGGTCGATTTCAGCATCGTGTGGGTGAGGACCCGCTCGCGGAACAGGGATCGCATGAAGGCGACCATCTGGGTCTGCGGCCCGTCCGAGGGCTCGTAGCGCGTCACCACGTAGCGCAGGAAGTCGTAGTCCAGGTCGGCGCCGGCCTCCTGCACCACCCCGAGCAGGTCGGAGGCCATCAGCAGGAACTGGCACATCGACATCACGTCGAGCATCTGCGGGTGGACCGTCACCAGCATGGCGGTGGCCGCGCAGAGGGCGCCCAGGGTGAGGAAGCCGAGCTGGGGCGGGCAGTCGAGGATCATGACGTCGTAGGCCTCGGCGACGCTGCCCAGCACCGTGGCGATGCGCCCGAAGAACGGCTCCGCCCCGGGATCGGCGAGCGCCTTGGGCGTGTCGTGCTCGAACTCCATCAGTTCGAGATTGGCCGGGACGAGGTCGAGGCCGGCGAAGTAGGTCCGCCGCACCACCTCGGCGAGGGGGCGGCGCGCCTCGTCGTAGCGGATCGCCGCGTAGAGGGTCTGGTTCGCCTCCACGTCGAATTCCGGCTGGTAGCCGTGCAGGGCGGTGAGGGAGGCCTGGGGATCGAGGTCGACGGCGAGCACCCGGTAGCCCTTGAGGGCGAGGTACTGGGCGAGGTGGGCGGCCGTCGTGGTCTTGCCCGAGCCGCCCTTGAAGTTCACCACCGCCAGCACCTGGCAATGCTCGCCGCCGGCGCGGTGGGGAACGTAGCCCTTGCTCTTGGGGCCGTCATCGAGGAGGCGGCGCAGCTCGTTGATCTGGTCGAGGCTGTAGGAGCGCCGCCCGCCCGGCCCGACCTCGGGCTCCGGCCCCTTGCCGGCGAGGGAGAGCTGCCGGAGGTAGCCGTCCGCCACGCCGATCAGCCGGGCCGCCTCGCCGGAGGTGAAGGAGCGCAGCACCTTCGAGGAGGCCGGCGGGAAGAGGGTCCGGCGCAGCGCGTTCAGCTCCGCCGAGAGCGCGCCGCCATCCGCGGCGATCTGCCGGGTGATCGAGGAGGGCCCGGCCGACTCGGCCGGAGGGAGGTTCTTCGGATTTTCAGCCATTTACGGCATCCAGGCGTCGAATCAGGATTTAGCCGTAAAAGGATGAGTACGCCGGATCCGCCGCGCAAAGCTTTTCCGGTCCCGGCCCGGCACCGCCCGGGCGAATCGCCGGGAGCGTTGCCAAGTGGCAACGCTCCCGGCAACGCTGCCCGGCATTGCTGCGCCGCGAGGCGCGCGCCCGGGGCGGAGGAGGGCGGCCGCGGCTGGGCCGTTCTCGCAGCGACCCGCCTCATGTAGAGCTGTCGCGCGCCGGCTCGCCGGCGTCCTCGCGGCCGGTCCGGCCCCTCGTCCGGGCTCCGCGAGCGCAGACCCGCCCCGGCGCCGCATGAGACACCCGCTCCGCCGCACACGCCCGGCCGCCCCGCGGCCGGTGGCGTACTGGCCGGCCCTCGAAGGCCGCCAACTCGCCGTGTTCGGCAACATCCACGGCCGCGACGACCTGCTCGCCGCCGCGTTGGCGCGCCTCGACGCCCGCGCCGTCCCCGGGGCCGCGCGGCCGACCGAGATCTATCTCGGCGACCTCATCGACTACGGTCCCGACAGCCGGGGCGTGATCGCGCGCCTGCTCGCCCGGGCGCAGTCGCGCGAGGTCATCGCCCTGCGCGGCGATCACGAGGCCCTGCTCCTGCGAGCCCTGTCCGACGACGCCGCGCTGCGCGCCTGGCTCGCGCGGCGGGGCGGGGAGGCGACCCTGCGCTCCTATCGCTGCCCGATCG